>CAYMSG010000234.1:0-6321 GCA_964392955.1 uncultured Chitinophagaceae bacterium
GATAAAGTAGTTGTGTTTATTACAGCAGGTGCAGGCGATATTGATGCACTGCTGCCCGAATTAAAAAAGAAGATCGAACAGAAATAAATGAGCAGTAATAAATTTTCATGGAAAAAATTGTTGACGGCAACTGTTTGGTTGTTGGTAAGCTCAGCTGCAATTGTGCTGCTGATCGCTGCTACCCGTAACCAGAATGGAAAACGGTGTAAGGAAGTAGTGGTCAACATTAAAGGTGCAAATGCGGCAGGCTATGTAAGCAAGCAACATATACTGCAAACAATCTCCGGTGGACGACCTGATCTGATGCCGGGGCAGCTCATTAAAACATTTGATCTGCAGCAACTGGAAAAATTACTGGAGCGCAACTTATGGATACGGAATGCAGAACTGTTCTTTGATAACAATGATGTGTTGCATGTGGATGTTACAGAGCGTGAACCGGTCGCCCGAGTATTTCGTGTAGACGGAGAGTCGTTTTACATTGATGAGTTGGGCGATGAATTACCCATCACCAACGATCAGGTGGCGAGGGTACCTGTATTTACATCGTTTCCTAACGAGACAACAGCTGCAAGGAAAAAAGACAGTGTATTGAAACAACAGGTGAAGGAGGTAGGTCGCTTCATTTTGAAAAATAAATTCTGGATGGCGCAGATCGATCAGGTGAATATCAACAATTATGAATTTGAATTGGTGCCGAAGTTGGGAAACCATCTTATCCAGTTTGGAAATGCGGATAAGATCGCACCGAAATTTGATCGCCTGTTATTGTTTTATAAAAAGGTCATGCACAAAACAGGATGGAATTATTACAGCACACTGGACGTACGTTACGATAAACAATTGGTGGCGTTGCGCAGAGACAGTGTAAGCTTATTCAAAAGTTTTGTAGTAGAACAAAATAACTATAAGATCAATACAACGATAGACAGCAGTTACATACCGAACGATTCCTTGGTCGGTAGTACAAACGAACCCGGTAAAGGTTTGCTTACCTCTGGGCCCAGCAAAGGAGAACCAACATCCACAGAGCCCGTTTTAAAATCCGTAGCTCTGAAACCACAACCAAACGAAAATCGCAATGCGATGAAAAACCAGACACCTATCTCTAAGGGAACAAAACCAAATCCAACATCCATCGAAAAAAAACCTAAGCCTGTGAATGAAGAAGAAGCTGTGTTAAATGAGGCGAAGAGCCAACCTGTGAAAAAACAACCGAAAGCAGTGATGAAGAAGAAAGAAAATGAGTGATGAATGATGAGTGATAAGAGTGTTTATCCCCTCCCTGGAGGGGCGACAGAGTATAGCACTAAAGAATGATGAAAGGGGTGGGTTGAAGAACAATAGATGAACGATGAAGTGAGTGACACAACGAAGATCAGTTTAGCACAACAGTTGATAACCATAAAAACAAAAAAAGTACACACAACTAAAAACAACATACAACTATGACATCGGAATTACCAACAAACGGAGCCGCATCGACAACCCAGGCTGTGAACAACAATCCCATTATTGTGGGGTTGGATATTGGTACCACCAAGATTGCCGCTATTGCCGGGCGAAAAAATGAATTTGGCAAACTGGAAATTCTCGGCTTTGGCCGTGCTAATTCCAGCGGCGTACAGCATGGAATGGTATTGAATATTGATCAAACCATTAAAGCTATCGAACAGGCGTTGCAGAATTGTTATGCCAGCAATCCCAACTTAGAGATCAACGAAGTCTATGTGGGTATTGCAGGTCATCACATCAAATCGTTGCAAACACGTGGCGATATTGTTCGGCAGAACAACGAAGAAGAAATTGCACAGCGTGAAATTGATCAACTCATCGGCGATCAGTACAAAACCTATATTCCTGCAGGTGATCAGATCATTGATGTGATTCCTCAGGAGTTTACGGTGGATAATTTTCAGAATATTCCCAACCCGATCGGCTATAGTGGCGTGAAAGTTGGTGCTAACTTTCACATCATCACCGGCGATAAAAATGCGATCCGCAATATCAATCGCAGTGTGGAGAAAAGCAATCTGAAAGTAAAAGATCTGGTATTGCAACCATTGGCGTCGGCTGCTGCCGTAATGTGCGAGCATGATCTGGAAGCAGGTGTTGCCATTGTAGATATTGGTGGTGGTACAACGGATCTTGCTGTGTTTTATGAAGGTATTTTAAAACATACAGCCGTAATTCCATTTGGTGGTGAAAACATTACCAATGATATTAAAATGGGGTTGGGCGTGTTACGTACACAGGCTGAACAAATGAAAGTACAGTTTGGAAGTGCGTTGGCAGATGAAGCAAAGTCAAACGCTTTTATTACCATTCCGGGTATTCGTGGAATGGCACCCAAAGAGATCAGTGTAAAAAATCTGTCGCACATTATCCAGGCACGTATGAGCGAGATCATGGATTTTGTAACCTATCATTTAAAGCAGGTTGGTTTAGATAACCGCATGCTCAATGGTGGTATTGTGTTGACAGGTGGTGGTTCACAGTTGAAGCATTTGATTCAGTTAACTGAATATGTTACCGGATTAAATGCACGGATTGGGTTCCCCAATGAGCATCTGTCATCCGGACATATTGATGAGTTGGCGAAGCCAATGTATTCAACCTGTATTGGTTTGATCTTAAAAGGATATAACGTATTTGAAAATACACAGAACAAACTGAAAGGCATCGAAATAAAAGAAGAGCCTGTTGCAGAAGTGGTGAATGAATACGACGACCAAACAGAAACACATGTGGTACGTGTGAAAAAACGTAAAAGTCTGAAAGGCTTTATGGACAGTATCAAAGATGGATTAATTGATTTGTTTAACGAAGAAGAAGATCGCAAGCTTTAATACAGTCTGCAGCCGATAGTCCTTAGTATGTAGTATAGGGCTATCAACTAAATACTATCGGCTACCGGCTTCAACAAAAAACTTACTAACCCAGCAAACCCGGAAAGTTATGATACATTTTGATCTGCCAAAGGAAAAGTCATCCATCATCAAAGTAATTGGTGTAGGTGGCGGTGGAAGCAATGCAGTGAATCACATGCATGCGCAAATTATTGAAGGCGTAAATTTTATTATTTGTAATACAGATGCACAGGCCATTGCACAAAGCATGGTGCCGAATAAAGTGCAGTTAGGCCCTCATTTAACACAGGGTCTTGGTGCCGGTGCCAATCCGGAAATTGGACGCCAGGCAACCGAAGAAAGTTTAGAAGAATTAAAAACCATGCTGGAGGTAAATACCAAAATGGCGTTTATCACGGCAGGTATGGGTGGTGGAACAGGCACAGGTGGTGCTCCCATCATTGCAAAAATTTGTAAAGACCTCGGTATTCTCACGGTGGGTATTGTTACTACACCGTTCGGATACGAAGGAAAGAAACGTATTCAACAGGCCGAAGATGGTATCAACCGTTTGAAAGAATATGTGGATACATTGCTGGTGATCAGCAACGATAAACTGCGTCACCAGTTTGGTAATTTGAAAATGAAGGAAGCATTTTCAAAAGCAGATAATGTATTGGCAACGGCTGCCAAATGTATCACCGATGTGATCAACAGCACCGGCCAGATCAATGTGGATTTTGCCGATGTATGTACTGTTATGAAAAATGGTGGCGTGGCTATTCTTGGTAATGCCAGTGCCAATGGTGAAAACCGTGCACAACGTGCTATTGAAGAAGCGTTGAATTCTCCATTGCTGAACGATAATGATATCCGTGGTGCGAAATGGATCCTCATCAACATCAACAGTGCAGAAGGCGATCATGAATTCACGATGGATGAAGTGGAGATCATTCAAAACCATTTATTATCACAAGCTGGTGAAAATACCGACGTGATCCTTGGTTTGGGTTACGACCAAACATTGGGTGATAAACTGGGTATTACCTTGATTGCAACCGGCTTTGAAGCAAAAAATCCATTCGACAAAAAGCCTGCAGTAGTAGAAGAGGTAAAACCAAAAGTTGAAAAAATAGTAATGACGCTTGGCGAGCCGGAGAAAAAAGAATATTCGCAACCGGTATTGTTTGCCGAAGAAGTGAAAGATCCCATTGCGCCATGTATAGTAGAAGAGGTGAAACAACAGGAAGCAACTGTAATGCAAATGCCTGCTGTACCAAAAGTAGAAACAACACGTATTGAATTTACATTGGAACCTGTTGCGCCAGCTCCTGTTCCGGTTGTGGAAGCAAAACAGGAAATTGTAACAACTCCTCCGGCTCAACAAAAAAGCAGCGAACCAATTATAAACGAACCTGTTTCCCGGCCTGTAAGCGGGGGCTATTTAGCTAAGCCCGCCATTATTTACAACGAGGAAACAGAAGAATCCATTCCGGAAAAAATAGCCGAAGAAAAACCGGTTGCGATTCCTGCTCAGTTGCACATTGTAAAAGACGATGAAGAATCGTTTGACATGCAACTGGTGGAAAAAACAGAACAACCAACGGCGGAGAAAGAGCTTCGGGCCGATCAAAATGTTCATCTTGCTTCTTCGGAAGAGCCTCCGGTAACGGATGAGGCAGAAGAGCAACGGAGAAAGGCAGCCGATCGTTTACAGAAGTTGAGAAACCTCTCGTTTAA
Source organism: uncultured Chitinophagaceae bacterium (assembly GCA_964392955.1). Classification (GTDB taxonomy): domain Bacteria; phylum Bacteroidota; class Bacteroidia; order Chitinophagales; family Chitinophagaceae; genus Lacibacter. Next base: position 4,590 of record CAYMSG010000234.1, read on the forward strand.
CATCAACGCACCGGATCCGAATAATGAGTTTGAAACTGTGCCGGCATATCTCCGCCGTAATTTAGAATTGTACAACACCATTTCACCGGCTGAAAATTTTTACAGCAATTACACGGTGCAAAGTGATGAAAATAACCAGGCACAGATCAATACCATCAACACATTTTTAGATGGTAAAAAGCCAGATTAATGTATTGCTCTATGTTTCAACATAGGCACATCTTTGTTTTTAGTTGTAAGTTGAATTTTAGAATCGTAAGTTTTAGTTGTGTAAAAGCCCCGCCTTTAAAAGCGGGGCTTTGTGTTGCTTAAACCTTAAACTTAAGAAAACTAAAAACTTTTTTATGCGTGCATTCTTGAGAAAATAATACCGGCAATGAGTGCCTGGAAAAATCCATACACTAACCAGGAAGTAATGGTTAAGAGTGATACATCAATTGCACTATAAGTAATGAGTAACGAAGGAATAGTGGCAATGGCTACATAGATCAGTGCCATTTCAATTCCCTGCATCAGTGCATTTCCTTTTAATAGTTTTTTGAAACGGTTCCAGAACCAGGCAAGTCCAAACGCTAAGATTACCGGGTGTACATAATACAAGAGGTTGCGTGATTCATCGTTCACAAAGGCCGGACTGTAATATTCTTCTGCCACCTTTGGCAGCAAAATGGGCATAATCAATAAACACAGGTAGGCAAAAGCCAATAGTACAAGGCTGGCAACAAAGCCAGAGCTGATGATTTTTTTCATGTGTACACGTTTTAAAAGGAAAGATAAGATGCCGTATCAGCTGCATACCTAACAAGGGTAATACAGAAACCTGATTTTCGTCATTGCTGAAATGCCTCCCGGCAAAACAGTTATCCCCAACCGTATTTTCACTCTTTTACAAACCTATTCTTTTTTCTACTTTGTTTCTCTTATCATAAACTATTTACAAATGAAAACACTCACCATGCTGCTGGCTTGCCTGGCAGCTTCTCTCAGTTATGCACAGGAAGTGCGGCAAACACATGATTCATCGTACGGCTTTGGCCTCATCTTCGACCAGGATTTTTTTACACCGCAAAACCAGGATCGCAACTACACCATGGGTGTAAGTATTAATGTGAACGGTCCCGTGTTCGATAAAAACTTCCTCATCATTCCGCTTTTCAGAAAGGGTGCCGATTGGTTATTCGGTATAAAAAAGTGGCACAACGAAGGCGATACATATCTCACCGGTATGCAATTGTTCGATGGAGCTTTTACACCGTTAAATTTAGAATCGCTTACACCTGTAACAAACGACCGGCCTTATGGAAATGTATTGGGCATTGGTGCATCACGAACCACTGTTATTAATTCATCAGAAGATCTGAAAGACCAAAGCAGTATTACCAGTCGCTTGATTGTTGGTATTATTGGTACAAGAGTAGCGGAAGCTGTACAGTCCTACATTCATAAAAATTTCTTTGATGGGAAGCGTGCTGTGCCTGTTGGGTGGCCCACGCAGATTTCGGATGGAGGAGAGCCCACACTGTTGTATCAGCTGCAATTTATGAAACCCATTTTTGAAGAAACACATGCCACAAAAACACAATTGAAACGGATGCAGGCTACCTGGTTACTGGAAACCAATCTCGGCTACTATACCAATCTGGCAAGTGGTTTCTCATTTCGTGTTGGCCGGTTTACAACACCATTCTGGAAGTTCAATAATTCAGGAATGTCGGTGGTATCGCAAGCGCCT
>CAYMSG010000235.1:0-6055 GCA_964392955.1 uncultured Chitinophagaceae bacterium
CATCAGTCGCACCACAATCTGCAAATGGGTGCAAATTTACCAGGGTATTCACGGGATGGAACGAACACAAAAACAGCAAAACCATTATCTTAGAGATATGGATGATCCCAACAAAAAACGATTACCCAAAAAACAAACGGTAAGCTTCTCCATAAACAGTACGTTTTAAAAGCAGATAAAAATCAACTAATTAAATTCCGGTAAATCGTGCAAAAGTATTCTGTTCTGATATGCGTAATCATCTCTGTGCTTTTTCTTGTAATTGCCAGCTTGCTTTATCCGGGCGGTTCAATACTTGATAAACATTCAGAAGGCTTTGACTGGTCAAAAAATTTTTTCAGCAACTTATTTTCTGCGAAGGCACTCAATGGCACGCTGAACCCGGGAAGGGTCTGGGCACTTACCGGCATGGTCTTCCATTCAATCGCCTACGGACTTTTCTTTGTTCATACTTCCCGAAAAATACCGCATCGGCATAGCAGCCTGGTTTTAAAATCGGTTGGCATCATCAATATGTTGTTTACTTTTTTAATTGCCACACCTCTGCACGACATTATGGTAACGGTTTCCAGTACGCTCACCATGCTTGGCTTATTTTACATTACCGTATTTATCTTACGAACAAAGCTTCATTGGTTAAAGTTTTTTTGCATTGGCAGTCTTCTTCTCTTTTATTCCACTTTATACCTGTATGGGAGCGGAGATTGGGGTTTGTTAGCTGTTATGCAAAAAGCAGCATTTATTTGTTTTCTGTCTTTGTCTTTAACCATCGAATATTTCACGAGTGACGCAGATTTTCAAGACAGTACAACCAACCGGTTAACGTAAGCCAGACAACGTGTATCCACATTAAAGCTGACAGAAATGCTACCTTTAAACACTAAATGCTGAAACCAAAACATGAACCCTTACCTCAAGCAAAAACCTGCAGCCAGCGATTATGCAATTCTATTCATGAACCTGATTCCGCTGGCAGGTGTATGGATGTTTGACTGGGACCCAAAGCAAATGTTCCTGATCTATTGTATGGAAAGCGTGTTGACAGGTGTTGTTACAATTATGAAGATGGGGCTGCTGCCTCTTTTACAAAGCGATGGCAATGGAAACCTGCAGGGTAAAGGCCGTTTTGGTGTAAGTGTTGGAATGATCCTGTTTTTTATTTTTCACTTCGGCATTTTTGTATTTGTACAGTTGATGATCTTTTTAGGTGTGAGTAATCTGATGCCGAATGGAAATCCGCTGCAACTGATCAGATCGTTACCTACCCTGCTCGATTCGTACAGCAAAATCTTATTTCTTCTTTTTGCCGGGATCTATATGCTGCAGATGGTGATTGAGTTTATTCTGAAGGGCGGATACAAACAAACAGGGAACCTGCAGATCATGATGTCGCCCTACCTGCGCATTTTTATTCAGCAGTTTGTAGTGATCATTGGAGGAATATTTCTCAGCTTTGGTGCCGGTAAATTATTCATGCTCATTTTTGTTGCCGTGAAATTATTCTTTGAAGTGTTTGTGGATTACCAGCGTTATCTTACAGAAATTGCGACCAAACAATCAGCCAAGTAATGCATGTACTTCATGCAATAACTGCTGTTTATCAATTGCAGCGGTACCTACTATTTCACACACCAGGCCTCCGGCAATGTTTGCAATTTCGGCCATCAGTTTCACATCTTTTGTAACGGTGTACACCAGCGATGCAACAGCAATCACGGTATCTCCTGCACCACTTACATCCGCAATGGTTCTTCGATGTGAAGGAATGATGCCCGCTTCCGTTTCATTTTCGTAATACACCCCTTTTTCAGAGAGTGTAATAAACGATGTATGATGATGAAGCTGTTCCTTTAACTGCCGGTGAATTTGTTGTAAGGTTGCTGCATTCACTTCATCTGACAGCAGATTCAATCCGTCTTTTACTTCTTTCAGGTTGGGTTTAAAAACATCTACTCCTTTATAACTGAAGAAATTTTTCCGTTTGGGATCAACTGTTGTAACAATACCGTGATGCCGGCAAAGCTCAATTGCTTTTTGGATAACCGTTTCGGTTAATACGCCTTTGTTGTAATCTTCGAAAATGAGCACATCGGGTTTCTCCTGTGCTATAAATGTTTGCAGTGCCAGGATGAGCCTGTTCTCATCTTCATAACCAAGATCAGCTGTTATTTCATTATCGAGCCGCATCATTTGCTGGTTACGGCTGATGATCCTTGTTTTGCTGGTGGTGATGCGTTTGTTGCTGCTGAGCAGGAAATCAGTTTTGATCTGCTTATCCTGCAGCAACTCCTGCAATTGTTTTCCATCATCATCATTCCCTACTACGCTGATCATGGATACACTGGCACCAAGCGATGCCATGTTCAACGCCACGTTTGATGCGCCACCGATGCGGTATTCTTTTTTATCGACTGTAACAACAGGTACGGGTGCTTCGGGCGAAATACGTTCTACATGTCCCCACACATAATTGTCGAGCATTACATCACCTATTACACCTGCTTTGATGTGCGACATTTTTTGAAACAACTGATCGATTGTAACAGAAGACATATTACGCTGTTCGCTTTTTACTGGCTACCGCCATATAATACACCGGTATACCGATTAATACAATAATTAAGCCCGGCCATGTAAACTCCGGCTTGAATACAATGAGGAGAATACAGAATGTAAGCCCCATTAAAATATACAACATCGGAAGTACTGGATACCCGAATGCACGGTAGGGTCGTTCCAGGTTGGGTTGCTTTTTACGGAGAATAAAAATACCGGCAATGGTAAGCATGTAAAACAAGACCACCACAAACGAGATCATGTCCAGCAACTGACCATACTTGCCACTAACACTCCACATACAGGCAATGATGCACTGTACCCACAAACTCCATTGTGGTACTGCAAATTTATTTAAGGTGCCGGCCTGTTTAAAAAACAATCCGTCTTTTGCCATCGTATAATATACTCTTGCACCTGCCAGGATCAATCCGTTGTTGCAGCCGAATGTAGAGATCATGATCATAAGTGCAATAATGATGGTACCTGCATTTCCAAAAATTACATTGGATGCCACAACCGCCACTCGGTCTTTTTCTGCTGATGCAATTTCCTGCAAAGGCAGTACAGCCGTGTACATGATATTGGCTGATACATAAATAATGGTAACGATGAGTGTTCCTAAAAACAAACTCAACCCGATATTCCGTTTTGGATTTTTTATTTCGCCAGCAATAAAGGTTACATTGTTCCATGCATCACTGCTGAAAATAGAACCAACCATTGCTGCGGCTATGGCTCCCAATGCAGCAATCATGGTATAACTGCCGATACTTCCGTCGGTACTTAACGATTGCAGATTCCACGCATCGCTCCAGTTGGCACTCCATACATCTGGTTTTAGAAAGATCAAACCAAAAATAATAAGGCCAAACAAGCTCAGGAGTTTGGTTACGGTAAATGATGTTTGTATAAACTTTCCTTCTTTTACACCTCGTGTATTGATGTACGTTAGTAATACAATCAATGCAATGGAAACGAGTTGTGCCGGCGAAATGGTAAGAAAGCCGAGATCAAGTGCAACGAGGTCTTCACTTACAGCGGGTATGAGATAGGCCAGAAATTTAGAGAAGGCCACCCCAACCGCTGCAATGGTAGCTGTTTGAATAACGGTGAAGAAACTCCACCCGTATAAAAAACCAAGTAATGGATTGTAGGCTTCTTTCAGATACACATACTGCCCTCCTGCTTTGGGATACATGCCACTCAGTTCACCATAGCTGACGGCAGCGATCAGCGTCATTAAACCGGTGAGCAGCCATACTACAATCAACCAGCCTGCACTTCCTACATTACGTGTAATATCGGCACTTACAATGAAGATACCCGAACCGATCATGGAACCTGCCACCACCATCGTAGCATCCAGTAAACTTAAGGATGGTTTAAATTCCTGTTGTGTAGCGCTCATAGCAATTGTTTCGTTTCAAATAAATGGCATATTCCAATACATCCAACCATGTATCTGCAATCCGAATCATTGATTTCGCAGCAGATTGTGTGGTTACTGATTATTGTACAACCATGTGAAACGGAAGATAAGAATTAATTCGAAACGGCTATTGCTTCTTGCTTTGCTTATATGTTTCGTTCAAACCCTTTACAACTTCGCTGGTGATGTTGAAAGCTGTGTCTTTGAAGTAAAGCGTTGGGTTACCTTCCTGTGTAGAGAAGATGAAATGATATTTGCCCTGCTTGTTATATTCTTTCAGGTATTCGTTGATGCGCTTTTGAATTTCATCAATGGCCTTTGCCTGGTTTTCGAGATGCTGTCCCTGCAGGGTTTGCTGGCGCTGACCGATTTGCTGATAGCGTGTTTGGTATTCCTGTTGAAACTTTTCAGCTTCCAGTTGTGTAATGGCCTGTCCCTTTTTCAGGAATTCAATACGGTCACGCTCCAGTTTATTTAAGTCGCCCTGGATCTGGTTATCGTAACGGATCTTTTCACGTTCAATATCATCGTTCTTCAACTTGAAAAACTCATAATACTTCTGGATCGTATCCAGGTCGATATAGGCAACACGAATATGTTGCTCACCTGCATCGGCACTGTCTTTCTTCACGGCGGAACCAGTGGTTTCTTTTGGTTTGTTTCCGCTGAAATGCAACACATAAAGCACAGCCACTGCTGCTGCTATAATTCCCAGTAAAATGCTTTGAATACTTTTCATAATCAGGTGGGCAAAGTAAAGGATTTCGGGTGAGTGTAAAAAAACGAAATGCTTTTTAAGAAAGCGTTAACAAGAAGAAGAGTCAAGGTGCAAGGCACAAGAAAGAAGAGAATCCAATGTACAAAACCCAAAACAAAAATCTGTACCCGCAAAGCTCCCTGCATTTGCATTTCGTATAAAATGTCCAGTCATTCTTCGTTTGAGCAAACATCAAAAAAAAGTCCCTCCGCCGTGGCGGAAGGACTTTGCTTTATCATTCAGCGATTGCTTATTCTTCTTCATCAAAGCTCATGGCTTCTTTGGTAGTAAGGAGCAATTCATACTCTTCTTTGCTACCAACGATCATGTTCTCGAATTCACGTAAGCCTGTACCTGCAGGGATCGGGTGACCGGTAATTACGTTCTCTTTCAAGCCCAGTAATTCATCGGTTTTACCTTCAATAGCAGCAGTGCTTAACACCTTGGTTGTTTCCTGGAACGATGCAGCAGAGATCCAGCTTTGTACGCCCAGTGAAGCTTTGGTGATACCCAGCAATACCGGTTGAGCCGTTGCAGAATGTGCATCTCTTACTTCCACCAGCTTCTTATCGGCACGGCGAAGGATACTGTTTTCTTCACGGAACTCACGCAGCGTAACAATTTGTCCCGGACGGAACTTATTGCTGTCGCCTGGATCAGTTACTACTTTCTTGTCGAAGATGCGGTCGTTCTCTTCGTTGAATTCGAAACGATCAACCAGGTCTTCTTCGAGGAACTTCGTATCACCTGCATCAATGATCTCCACTTTCTTCATCATTTGACGAACAATGGTTTCAATGTGTTTATCATTGATCTTCACCCCTTGTAAACGATATACCTCCTGGATCTCATTTACCACGTACTCCTGTACGGCAAACGGTCCTTTGATGGTGAGGATATCAGCGGGTGCAATTTGACCGTCACTCAACGGCACACCTGCTTTAATAAAGTCACCTTCCTGTGCAAGGATCTGGCGTGTAAGAGGTACGAGATACTTCTTCACCACTTCATCCTTACTTGTTACAATGATCTCACGGTTACCACGCTTGATGTTACCAAAGCTTACCACACCATCAATTTCAGAAACGATAGCAGGGTTACCCGGGTTACGTGCTTCAAACAATTCAGTTACACGTGGAAGACCACCGGTGATATCACGGAGCTTACCAAGTACACGTGGAATTTTCACCAATACCTGACCGGCAATTACTTCATCTCCTTCTTCCATCACAATGTGTGATCCAACAGGCAGGTTGTATGATTTTGTTTCCTTCGCTCCTTCTACGATCAACGCAGGAATTTTGGTCTTA
>CAYMSG010000235.1:6065-6313 GCA_964392955.1 uncultured Chitinophagaceae bacterium
TCAATTACCACTTTCTCACGGTGACCTGTTTGCTCATCGGCCTGCTCACGGAAGGTGATACCATCAAGAATGTTTTCAAACTTAATGCTACCGGCAATTTCAGCAACTACAACGTTGTTGAACGGATCCCATTTACAGATCGAATCGCCTTTCTTCACCTGTTGTCCTTCTTTCACGGTTAATGTAGCACCGTAAGGGATGTTATTGGTAATGAGTAAGCGGTCGTTCTTTAAATCCATGATCCTTAC
>CAYMSG010000236.1:0-6306 GCA_964392955.1 uncultured Chitinophagaceae bacterium
TGGCTTAAGTGGATTGATCACACCATCGCTTGATGAAATGGTGCATGTGGCCCACGAAATGAAACGCCGAGGCATGAAGCAACCGTTGCTGATTGGCGGCGCAACTACATCACGGATGCATACAGCAGTAAAAATTGCACCACAATACGAAGAAGGCGTAATTCATGTACTGGATGCAAGCCGTAGTGTAACAGTAGCAGGCAACTTATTAAACCAGGAGCAGAAACCGGAATTCCTCGGCAACTTAAAAGCAGAATACAATAAGCTGCGGGATGATTTCAATAACAAAAAAGTAGTAAAGCAGTTTTTAAGTTTAGCAGAAGCACAGGCGAATAAAACAAAGATCGACTGGAGTAACTATCAACCTGTTGCACCAACATTTACCGGCACAAAGGTTTTTGCCGATTACGATTTGGCCGAGCTCCGCAAGTATATCGACTGGAAACCTTTCTTTATTGCTTGGGAACTGCATGGCAACTTCCCCGATATATTGACAGATAAAGTAGTTGGTGCAGAAGCAACCAAGCTGTACAACGATGCCAATGCTTTGCTCGATAAAATCATTGCTGAGAAATGGTTGAGTGCAAAAGGTACCGTTGGCTTCTGGCCGGCGAACAGTGATGGGAAAGACAGTGTGGAAGTACGAAGTACGAATGCAGAAGTACGGTTAGAGTTCCTTCGTCAGCAAATAAAAAAGGCAGAGGGGCAACCAAATATATCCCTTGCTGATTTTATCAAACCGGCTAACGACTCACAACTACCGGCTACTGACTACCTCGGTGCTTTCTCCGTTACCATCCACGGCATTGAAGAACACATCAAACGTTTTGAAGCAGCACACGATGATTACAATAAGATCACACTACAGGCATTGGCCGATCGTTTAGCCGAAGCATTTGCGGAGTGCCTGCACGAACGTACACGAAAAGAGTTCTGGGGTTATGCAAAAGAGGAAGCACTGAGTAACGAAGATCTCATCAAAGAACAATACATCGGTATTCGTCCGGCACCGGGCTATCCTGCCTGTCCTGATCACACAGAAAAATACAAACTGTTTGGTTTATTGGGCGGCGAAGAAACAACCGGTATTCATTTAACTGAATCGTTGGCGATGTATCCTGCATCATCTGTTTGCGGTTGGTACTTTGCCCATCCGGAAAGTAAATATTTCGGTGTAGGTAAAATCAGTAACGATCAATTGGAAGATTATACCAAACGCAAAGGCATGAGCATCGAAGAAGCAACGAGATGGTTACGACCGATTTTGGAATGATCACCCTGAATACTAAAAGCGCTCCGCAAATGCGGGGCGCTTTTAGTAGATATAAATTTGTATTTTTATTTGAATGAAAGCAACACTGATATCTCTGCTTCATCTTATTTCTTTCATTGGAAAAGCACAGGTAGTAATTGTTGATACTTTTCTTGTAAACCCTTCATCCAAACTTTTTTTTGAACAAAATCTTCTGGTTCAGAAAATTGGCTTCACTTTCAATAACGGAGGATCCAAATATTTCCAGATTTATAAAAAGGGAATATGGCAAGATACCACGTATAATTTTTCCCAGCCAAATGACTATGAAACATATGATCTCGACTTCATTGGCGACAACTATTTCTTTCACAAAACTTCGGAATATTGCCACTTACTGAAAAAGAGGTTGCTATTATAGCTAATACTAAATGCAACATCTACTCCTATGCCCGTGGTTATATTTATCCCGATTCCATACGTTCTAAAATTGAATATTACTGTCCTGTTGAGATAAAGAACGATACAAATGAAATTGTGTTTACTAAAATTGAAGTGCCTTGGGGGTATAAAAATGGAATAAAAGCTCTTCAGAACAAAATTCAGCTATCGTACCAAAACAACTATTCAAATAAAAAGCAAGTTGTTACAGATTCAACTTTCATGTTTTTAATAATTGTTGACCGAAAAGAGGGCTGTTTGCTTCGCATTGAACTAACCCATGGAAGCTACTCATCTCTTGCTCAGTTTTTAATAGATGAACTACGAACATCTTGCGAATGGATACCCAATATGCAAGGCGGCCGAGGGGTACGATCATTTACAAAGATCTTCATTCGTCTCAACAAAGATGGATCCTTCCTTGTTGCAATGCCAAACGATCAGCCTGATCAGAAATAATTTTACTGCCTGCAAATCCAACCACAACTCTTCTTCCGTAATTCTTATACTTCAAACAAAAGAAGGGAACCAACAGTTACCTGTTGAACTAAACTATTTCATATCAAACTAAAAAACACAACAAAATGAAAAGCGTTAAACTATTTTCCGCTGCTGTCCTTGCTATGTTCATTACGGCCACTGCCACTGCACAAACTTCCTCGATGAAGATGAAAGAAAAAACGATTGAAGTAGGTGGTGCTCCCATGTATCCCTCAAAAAACATTGTGGAAAATGCCGTGAATTCAAAAGATCACACCACACTTGTGGCAGCTGTAAAAGCAGCCGGTCTTGTTGAAACACTCATGAGTGCAGGCCCGTTTACCGTATTCGCCCCTACCAATGCAGCGTTTGAAAAATTACCTGCCGGTACAGTTGAAACATTAGTGAAGCCAGAGAACAAAGCAACACTTACAGCCGTGCTTACCTATCATGTTGTGGCTGGTCGTTTGGATGCAAAAGAAATTGCCCGCCTTATTAAAGAAGGAAATGGCAAAGCTGAATTAACAACCGTACAAGGTGGAAAGTTATGGTTATGGATGAAAGACAAAACACTCTGGATCAAAGATGAGAAAGGAGGAATGGCATCTGTAACAATTAAAGATGTATATCAGAGCAATGGTGTAATTCATGTAATTGATGCCGTTGTATTGCCGAAAGGCTAATGATGTAGTCCTGGTTTTGGTTTACAAGCGGCTGGTTTCTACCAGCCGCTTTCTTTTTATGTTCACTATCTGCAATCAACCCGCAATTTCAGCTTACTAAAAAAGTTGATCATTTTTTTTCTGTTCAAAATCCAACTGCTGTTTATTCAACGTATGTGTATCATATCCGTACAATAACCCTGAAAAGGGAACCGATGAAAACACATCATCAATCAAACTAAATTTTCAATTTAAAAATCAAACAATGAAAAAGAGAAAAGTTTTACTGACTGTACTTGCTGCAGCAGTAGCCGTAACCGGAGGCATCATTTACGCCGCCGATCACCTTGACGCACCTGCTGTTTCCAACCAAAGTACCGACATCACTGATGTGTACGTATTCAATGGTCAAAACACAAACAACCTTGTATTTGTAGCAAACACCCAAGGGCTTTTATCACCCGCCGCAACCGGTGCTGCAAAATTTGATGAGAAAACACTCATTGAATTTAACATCGACAACAATGGCGATAATGTAGAAGATCTCGTTCTGCAGGCAATTGTAATGAATGGTAACATGCGGGTTTACGGACCTTACAAACCGGCTGCTACCGGAACAAGAAGTACAATCAGTCCAAACGCATTCAGCGTGCAGGCTCGTGTAACGCCGTATGGCCAGGCAGCAATCATTGGTGAAGAAAACGGCATCAAAGTATTTGCAGGCCCCCGTGATGATCCGTTTTTCTTTGACCTGACACAATACCAAAAAGTGATCGGTGGTACAGCATCTGGCTTCAATGCAGTAGGTGATGATACGTTCAAAGGCACCAATGTAATGAGCATTGTAATTGAAGTTCCGAAATCAAGATTAGGTGCTGGCAGCAATGGCGCATTAAACGTTTGGGCTGAATCAAAAAAAGCAATCAATTAATCTTTTCCTAATCAAAAAAAAACAAAACAAGATGAAACTCAAAATAGGTTTAAGTATAGTGCTTGCAGGTGTAGCGTTTTTTACAGCTTGTAAAAAAGGTAATAATACTCCTGCCACCCAACAGGTATATGAAATGCAGGATCAAATGGCTCGCCCTGCTATCAATACAGTATTTAATGCAAGTGCAGATAAAGATGCGTTTAACACAACCATTCCGTCAGCAATGAACGCTGCATTCTTCAACAAATTCAAAACAAATTTCCTGGCACTCAACCCCGGTTATACCACCAATGCATTGGGTCAAAATGTAGATCAGTTAATTGGTTTGCTGGTAACAGATGTGTTGAATGTATCAACCACAGCGCCTGCCACAACATTCTTTGATGGTACAAATATCTTAACCGGTCGTGCACTGGCTGATGACGTAATTGATGTTGAATTATTACTGTTGTTCGGTGGTCCTGATGGCTCTGCCAATCCCGGCCTTACAAGTGATAATGTAGATGAGAATGATAAACCATTCCTTACTTCATTCCCTTACCTGGCAACACCTCATTAAAAACACCTGTTATCAAGAGAAACAAAAGGCGAAGGGGTTACAGCCTTCGCCTTTTACAACCAAACCAATCAACTACAAACTTCATTTTATGTACAAGTTATGTATCATCGCCTGCTGTATCAGCTTTCTGTTTGCCTGTTCATCAAACAACAGTTTAGTTGTTCAGGACGAGGTCATCAGCAAATTGATGCAACAGGAAACTACAAGTACAGGTGCAGAAATTTTGCAGGCAGATATGCAGTTCTGGTCAACCCGATTGAATGAAAAAGGAAATGATGACATCACTTCACAATTAAAATTGGCATCGCTGTACAGCAGAAGGTTCCAGTACACTGGCAATGTTGATGATTTACACCTGAGTGACAGTTTGTTTCGTACAGCCAATCAACTGCAACGGAATTTCGGTTCCGGTGTGTACCGCTCACTTGCTGCCAACTGTGTAACGCAACATAAATTTTTACAGGCTGATCGCTATCTTGATACCGCAGCAGTTATGGGCGATGATCTGTATTTTACCAGGCTGCAGCAGTTTGATGTAAAACTCGAACTCGGGCAGCAACAGGAAGCTGAAGCAATTCTAAACACACTTCGTTCAAAAAATAATTTCGACTACTACATCCGTGCAGCCAAACTGGAAGATCAGAAGGGAAACAGCGATGCAAGCATCCGCTTTATGGAAAAAGCATTTGCTGATGTTCGAGATTCAAAAAATGAAACATTACTGCTTTGGGTAAAAACAAACCTGGCCGATATGTATGGCCACAACAACCGTATCAAAGAATCGTATCAGCTGTATGTTGATGTTGTAACAAAGCACCCCGATTATTTTCATGCCTGGAAAGGAATTGCCTGGATCGCTTACTCAAACGATAAGAACACAACCCTGGCTAAAAAAATACTCACGTGGTTACAGGACAAACATCCCGTACCAGATTATGATTTGTTACTGAGTGAAATTGCTGCCTTTGAACAAAACAATGAGGCAAAAAATAAATACCTCGCTTCCTTTCTCGACAAAGTGAGTAACCCTGCGTATGGCGACATGTACAACAAATACCTGTTCAGCATACTGAGTGATGAACTGAATGATCCGAAAGCAGCCATGAAAATTGCGCAAACAGAAATCAACAACCGTCCTACGCCGCAATCGTATGAGCTGTTTGCCTGGGCACTCTATAAAAACGGACAATTAAACGAAGCAACACGCATTGCTCAAAGCCGTATCATCAATCAAACATTTGAACCCGATGCCCTTTATCATATCGGTTTATTATTCAAACAAAGCGGCAACAAAACTGCAGCCAAAAAATACTTAACCGAAGCATTGGAAAGCAGCTTTGAATTAGGCCCGCTGGTTACCAATGAAATTAAACAGGAATTAAAAACGCTATAACCTTTCACACTGCTGTTTATGAAAACATATTTACTCACGCTCATTTTTTCCGTGATCAGCATTTGCACAATGGCGCAACGCACCATTACAGGTCGTATTGTTGACAGTGCTACGAACGAACCCATTGAGGGTGCAGTATTACAAACCCGTTCTAAAATAACGACCTCAGGAAAAGATGGAAATTTTTCGCTCAATATACCGGGCGAAGAAACAATCACAGTTTCAGCAATCGGATATGCAAAGCAGGAACTTAATGCTTCTTCATCTGCAATTGTTATTTCGCTTAATCGTACTGCCTTTAACCTGAAAGAATTGGTGATCTCTGCAGGTAATGCTAACAAAGTACATGCAACCATCAGCAAAATTGATCTCACTCAGCGGCCAGTAAATTCTGCACAGGAATTTTTACGATATGTACCGGGTTTGTTTATTGCACAACACCAGGGTGGTGGCAAAGCAGAACAAATATTTCTCCGTGGCTTTGATGTAGATCATGGTACCGATGTAAAGATCACGGTAGATGGCATGCCGGTGAATATGGTATCGCATGCACACGGACAAGGATATGCCGACATGCATTTTGTAATT
>CAYMSG010000237.1:0-4645 GCA_964392955.1 uncultured Chitinophagaceae bacterium
TAGATGTGGTTTTGCTCGAAACCAACGATGGTCGTTTGCATAAAGAACAGGCATTGGAAGTGTTCCATGCGGGCAAGCCGTTGTTTATTGATAAACCCATTGCTGCATCGCTCAAAGATGCGATGGCTATTTTTACAGCAGCAGAAAAATACAACGTACCTGTCTTCAGTTCCTCTGCATTGCGTTACTCCACAGTTATGCAGGAGATACAATCGGGCAAGTATGGAAAAGTAAACGGAACCGATACTTTCAGTCCGGCAATGATTGAACCTACACATCCTGATCTGTTTTGGTATGGCATTCACGGAGTGGAAGCCTTGTATGCATTGATGGGGAAGGGTTGTGTTAGTGTGCAACGGAATTTTACAAAAGATAATGATGTGGTGACTGCTAAATGGAACGATGGACGCATCGGAACCTTCAGAGGACTGCGTGCAGGCAAAACGGATTTTGGTGGTACCTGTTATTGTGAAAAAGCAATTGTACCGTTGGGCAACTTTGCAGGTTATGAACCATTGCTGCAACAGATCACATCTTTTCTCAACAGCGGTAGAAGTCCGGTTGAAAAGGATGAAACACTGGAGCTGATTGCTTTTCTGGAAGCCGCAGAAAAAAGTAAATTGCTGGGCGGGAAACCGGTGCGGATAGAAGAAATGATGAAAAGAGCAAAAGCCGTCAATAAAAAACAACCAGCATGATCGAAGCAATTCAACAAAAGGCAGCAGCAATCAGTGAGAAGATCATCAGTTATCGACGACATCTGCATGCGCATCCTGAATTATCGTTTCACGAGTATCAAACCAGTGCTTTCATCAAAAGTAAACTCGATGAAATCGGTGTTGCATGGAAAGCTGTTGCAGGTACAGGAGTGCTGGCAATCATCAAAGGAGAACTGCCATCTGATAAAGTGATTGCATTGCGTGCTGATATGGATGCCTTGCCGATCACCGAAGCCAATCAATGTGCCTATACTTCAACCAATCCGGGTGTAATGCATGCCTGCGGTCATGATTTTCATACAGCTTCATTGTTGGGTACAGCAGAGATATTACAATCATTACGTCATGCATTTGGCGGACAAATAAAATTACTCTTTCAACCGGCAGAGGAAGTTTTGCCCGGTGGTGCCTTGCAAATGATCGCTGAAGGTGTGTTAAAAGATCCTGTTCCATCTACTGTGATAGGTCAGCATGTTTCTCCATTTTTAGAAGCTGGAAAAATAGCTGTACGCAAAGGCATGTTCATGGCATCGATGGATGAGTTGTTTGTAACCGTACGTGGTAAGGGCTGGCATGGGGCACAACCGCATCGCAACATTGATCCGGTGATGATTGCTGCACAAATGTTGGTATCGCTTCAGCAACTGGTAAGCCGTAATGCCAATCCATCGATGCCCACTGTTCTTTCGTTTGGAAAAGTGATTGCCAATGGTGCCATCAATGTGATTCCCGATGAAGTATATATCGAAGGAACCTTCCGTACCATGAACGAAGACTGGCGCAACGAAGCGCATCAACACATGAAAACAATGGCCGAAGGTATTGCACAGAGCATGGGCGGCAGTTGTGAGTTTAACATCAACCGTGGTTATCCTTTTCTTGTAAATGATACTGACGTTACAGATCATGTAACAGCATCTGCTGCTGCCTATCTTGGAAGCAACAATGTAACCGAAGCAGAAATCTGGATGGCGGCTGAAGATTTTGCACGCTATTCGCAACAGGTGCCTTCCTGTTTTTATTTGCTGGGCACAGGCAATCAGCAAAAAGGAATTACCTCATCTTTACATACCTCAACTTTTGATGTGGATGAAGATGTGCTGGTGAACAGCATGGGGTTGATGGCTTGGGTGGCGGTGAAGGCGTTAAAGCTTAGCTAGGTACGTTTTCCATCTCATCTATTCTTTTATTTCGAAAATGAATGACATACTTGCCTTGCTATCAAGCATCCTAAAGTTCGAAGGATCAGTAGCCATCCCACATTACTTCCCAAATGAAATTCATTTTTAATGAGTGCTTTCGTTAATCGATTGCTTTGTTATTTATTTGCAATCCCTGCATGGTCCGTTCCCGGTAAAGTGTGCGAAAATTCCTGAATCGGAAAAGCGGTTATCAAGATTAACAGACTTCCCAAACAACACATAGCTGCCGCTGTAAGAAATGGAGGGCCGGCCAACATAGCTGCCGGTTACATTACTCGCTGCTGTTTTTTTTCCACTAACCGTATTGTACAAAATAATATTGGAAGCTGCTGCACCCAAGTTGGTTGCTTTGGTTGGGAAGGCAACCCATGTGCCATCATAACTGATCGCTACACGTTCGCCCTGTTCAATCGGGCTGTCGTTGTTGGAAGGTTGTCCATCATCTGTAAAGCTGGCAACATTTACTTTCCCCGTTTCAACATCCACCACAAACACATCCTGAAAGTTATTATTGTCGTTGGGTACCATATTGCTGGCAGTAGTGGCAAATGCTACAAATCTTCCGTTACCTGAAATGGCGGAAGCTACCTGCCGGGAAGCGGATTCAGTGCCGCCATTTCGTTCTTTGCCATCGTTTGTCATACTGATGCGTTTCAAACCAGATTGCCCACGTTGCCACAAGAAAATATCCCACAAATTATTGTTGTCATTTGCCACCAAAGTGCCGGAAGGAGAACAAAAACTGATACGGCTGCCATCGAATGAAATACTTGCTTTGTAACCGTTGCCTCCTGTTTTTGCAACAGGGTCAACGCTGATCATTTCTGTTTTTCCAGTTACAATATCCCGCAAAAAAATATTGGCGAGCGATCGGCCTTTGGGCACAGCAGCCAAGTTGGTTGCCAGGGAAGTAAACACAACAAAATTTCCATTGCCGGATATACATGCATCAAAGCTTTCTGCATCTGCAGCACCACCGTTTGTTGCTTTGCTGATGAGCTCGATGCTGTTTGTGCTTTTTCTCCACAGAAAAATATCTTTTACATTATTGTTATCTGCATCAACGAGATTGGTAGCTTTCGATTCAAATACTACCGTTTGTCCATCGGCAGAAATCGATGGCTCGGCGCAATCAGCGTTGCCTTGCTCACCGCTTGCACTCACAGAAATCATTTTTGTAACCCCTGTATTTCTGTCACGCCAGAACACCTGCCGGAACTTGCCGTTTGATCCTGCAAAATCTTTTGTGGCTGATACAAATACAACATACCTGCCTTCTTCACCCGCAACTCCACCAACAGCAGGTGCAAACGATTCATAAAAGCTACTCATCACTTTATCATCAGAACTGCGTGTGAGCAATTCATAGGTGAAATCAACACCCACTTTTATTTTATTTACATCACCCGGCGCTTTCCCTTTTCCATAATACACTACGCCTTTCATGTTGGAAGCAATTTTTTTCAGCATCACATTATAGGATTCCTCTTCTTTCAAAGGTTTTGAAAAACGTATGGGCGATGTAGTATACAAATTTCCGTTGCCTTTTGCCGGTGTGATGGTGAGGTCATTACCATTATTGTAAGCAAGAGTAACAGGTACTCCTGCCGGCGCACTTAATGTGCCTGTAAGAAACATTCCATTACTTGCTAAAGGACCTTGCGGAGTTAATGGTTTCGATGTTGTTTCTTTATTGGTTGTTGATGAAGATGTACTTTGACCGGAAGATGCAGGTGCACTCACTTTATTGGTTGTACTAGCAACTTGATTTTGTGAAGATGATGATCCGGTAAAAGCGGGTGGTGTTGTTTTGCCGATGAAACTTTGCAGGTATTCAACATTCACCAGCTTTTCTGTGGTCTCAGCAAATAACACCGATACTTTATCCAACTGGTAATATTGAATACTTACTTCAATTAATTGTGGAACTGATGGCGACAAGCCTTTTTTAAAATAAGCCGGGTTGGGTTTTATCAGCACTTCAGCAAACCGTTCCTGCCAGTTCTCGGTAAACGTATAATCGAGAAAATTCTTTTCGCTTCGTATAACAATTGCTTTCTTGTTGAGCTCTGTATCAGGCGCCTCCAGTTGTTCATTAACACGATCAATGGCAAGTTTGAGATTAGCGGTTGTTTTTTCATGTTGCGCACGGTAACGGGCAGGTGCCGGTTCATACTCATTCTTAATCCATGTAGCGTACTGTGCCGGGTTATCTTTTGTTACCTTTTCAATATTCTTTTTGGTCTTTTCAAGATCGACCAGTTTTTGCTGTAGATCATTCTCTTCGTCTTTCACTTTAGTCAACAACATTCGTCTGCGATTTTGAAGGAATTCACGCCTTGTAACATATTGCCAAGGTAACTGCCCGGGGTAAGTAAGGAGCCACAACTTCGTGAGTCCTTCCCGTTGAAAGCCCAACGGCGTCCACACTTCTTTAAACCGCCAGACACCTGGTTTTACTTCTTCGGGTATCCCTTCCCGTAACTTACTGAAGCCGGTTCCATCATAGTCGGTTTTGTTGTCAAAAAGTAGCCGGTTGAAGTCGTTGTTAATATGTACACGGAAACCGTTGTAAGTTTCATGGGCCAGCGTTAATTTGTCCTCGCCTGAGCAGAAGTAGGAAAAACCACCTATCCAGTATTTATAAGCGTGTAATGGGTTGCCATAAGCTGCAGGTGTATGTACAGCAAAAGTTTGCGCCTGTACTCCCTTTGGCTGGTACGA
>CAYMSG010000237.1:4655-6301 GCA_964392955.1 uncultured Chitinophagaceae bacterium
TGCTATGCACAGCATCGAGGAATTTTTTCTGCATGTCATAATCCGGGGTATTATTCTTCGTGATAGAACCCTTCACCCAGTTACCTTGTTTTGCAAGTATCCGTTCGAGGCATGGATCGTCTTGGGCATGCAATCCCAATGAAGAGAGAAAAAAAGCTAAGGTTAGTATTCTATACATATGATCAAATTTTAATTATCGTTGCTTACTTTTCCGTACGCTGTATAGCTGCCGTAACTTGTATCCTGCAACCATAAAATGCGGCCACCTTTAAAACAGGAGAAATAGGCGTTGTATGTTTTAGCACTGCGTTCAATATCAGAAAACCATATTTGCCAGTTATTTAAAAATTTCCAATTGCCGCTTGCTTTTGCCTGGTCAACTTTCATAGTAGAACCATAAGCACTGCTTCCCACTACCAAATCCCAGTTGTATGTTTTGTTAGTACGGAAAATGAAATTTTGTCTTGATGCATGTGTTGTAGAGCCGGCGTATATACCGGTGTATGTATTATAGTACGCAGTTGAACCCTGAAACTCATTCGACCATTTACCCGGAAGATCTTTTTCGCCCACTGCAAAACGATTCATGCCGGCAAGATTTAATAACGAATTCCATTCAGTATAATACATGTGCGGATTGTTGATACCAAAGGCTTGCACAAATGTATTTTTATCGGGTGTGATAATCTCGATCCAACCACTTTTGCCTTTGTTGAATAATGTTACCCAAACATCTTTGCCTGTTGCATTGTCTTGCAACGTACCACAAGCAAAGTAGGCCGATTCAGGAAGATTGCTTCCCGGAGCTTCGTAGTTACGCAGGTTTGAATAACGTGGTGCAACCAGCAGATTCCAAAATGTATTCATCCGCTCATCATGCTGTGTATAATATTTGCTGTCTTCTGCCCGTGGATAATGCAGCAATACTTTGATGTTGCCTTTTGTAGCTTCTACCCAATCTTCTTTCACCACGCTTGTCCAGCCATCATCAAAATTGGTGGTGTTGAACGTAAAGCCATCGTTTGTTGGAGTAGTTTTAATTTCTTCAACCGGTTTTTCCTGAGGCTTATTTGTACTAGGTAACGAAACATTTAATGATGCAATAAACTCATCCAATACTTGTCCATACGTTGTTGTATTACTCAATAAAAGAAAACTGGCGCAATTGACACCATCACTAAACGTATTCAACAAGACAGTTGCGGTATCATTATTAAACAGAAACTTTCCCAATCCTGTATAAAGTTTCCATCCGTTGAAGGTTTGTGTGTCTGTTGCCAGGGGCTCGCCTTGCACGCCGTAACGGTTCATTACAAGTTCTTTCCATTCATTTTCAAAGTCGGCATCAATAGTTCCTTTGCTGGCAGTACTTTTTACAAAATCAATTTGAGCCCATGTGCGTTTACTATTATCTGTTGTTGAAAAGATGAGACTGTTTTCTTTTGCCGCTTTGGTCCATTTTTTTGGAGGCGTAAAAGTAAAAATATCAAAGCTTTGTTGTTGAGCGCACGCCGCCAGGTGAAACAACAAAAAAAATAAAATGTAAGTTGATTTCATGATGATGTTTTTTGATTAAAATTTAACTCCCGTTAATATTCCGCTGCCTGTTGCTGTAAATCCGCTGTTGATGGAAATGGTAGCGTTGA
>CAYMSG010000238.1:0-6287 GCA_964392955.1 uncultured Chitinophagaceae bacterium
TCGCAATCCGTATTACCGGTATTTGGTGTAACGGAAGAACGGATGAAGATGGAAGCGTTTGGCAGCGGTCTTATCAACAGCACATGGAAGGTAACCACCACAGCAGATGAATACATTCTGCAACGGCTCAACCATCTTGTGTTTACCGAGCCGGAAGATATTGCCTACAACATTGGATTAATTGCAGCTTACCTGAAGCAGCATTATCCCGGTTATTCATTTGCTGCACCTGTTGCAACACGTGATGGTGCCACATTGGTGTACCTCGAAGGAGAAGGTTTTTTCCGCATGTTTCCATTTGTAAAAGGATCGTATGCAAAAGAAGTGGTAGAAACAGCAACAGAAGCATTTGAAGCAGCAGTGCAGTTCGGAAAGTTTACACATGTTTTGAGCGGACTTGATGCAACTCAACTGAAAATTACCATACCATCGTTTCATGATCTGTCGTTACGTTACAAACAGTTTTTACTGGCGCTGGAACATGGGAAGGCTGATCGTATTATTGAAGCCGATGCACAGATACAGCAAGTAATCAGTAACCAGTCCATTGCGGAAACATATCAACAACTGAAAAACAACCCGGATTGCAAACTGCGGGTTACACATCATGATACAAAGATCAGCAATGTGTTGTTTGATAAAGATGGAAAGGGATTGTGTGTAATTGATCTTGACACTGTAATGCCCGGTCACTTCATCAGCGATGTGGGCGATATGATGCGTACTTATTTATCGCCGGTGAGTGAAGAAGAGGCCGACTTCAGTAAAATTGAAATCCGCCGGGATATTTTTGAAGCGATTGTACGTGGCTATTACAGTCAAATGAAAACCGACCTTACCGAAACGGAAACGCAGTTATTTTTTTACGCCGGTAAGTTCATGATCTATATGCAGGCCATCCGTTTTTTAACCGATTACCTGAACGGAGATGTGTATTATGGTGCCCGTTATCAGAAACAGAATTTAACCAGGGCTTCCAATCAACTGGTATTACTTGAAAAACTCATTGCAAAAGAAAATGAACTTGTTCCTTTGATCAACCGGATACTCAATGAACGTGAATAAAAAAATCCCCCGCCGCAACGGGGGATTTTTTTACTATGCCTTTGCTTCCTGCAGTTTTACCCGAATGATCAACAGGATCACCGATACAACGCAAAGTAAACTTTCAATCATCAGCCATTGCTGACCAAATGCCCCCAATGGTCCTTCCATTGACATAGTGAGTAACCTGGAGAAGGCATAAAATCCCCAAAGGATAGCAGCAAAGGCCAATCCTTTTGTATGGTCTTTAAACGCCAGGTACACAAAGCTGATAAAAATGGTGAAGCCCACACCGCCATACACGCCACGAATGGAACTGAAGGCATCGTTATTGGTGAGTTTTACCTGCACCAGGTCCATCACCGCCTGCGGGTTTTGAAAAGCCATGAGGCTTACCATTAAAATAGCAAAAGCAGAAAAACCGATTAATACGGCAGAAGAAATGCGTAAAAGTTTGTGCTGTTTCATATTTGTTTTTTTTATGAGTACAAAAATCGAAACAGCACAAGACTTGGTTCTTGGTGTTTGCCAAGATTTTCAGATGTTACCGGCATCAGGCAGCATAAGATCGATTACTGCTGTTAAAAATCCTTGCTTTTACTTCTTCGCTTGGCTGCAATTGCAAAGCAGCTGCATCGCACAAGGCCTGCCAGAATGAATAAGGCTGATGCATACAGCCTCTGTACGTATAACAGTTGCTGCAACTGTTGGTACTGCATTCATCTCCGGCAACCGGCTTGCCGTTTTGTACAGGTTGTTTTTCGTTCATAATGAATAAGGTTTGATGATAAGGTTGAATGAACATCGCAAACATAGGCTCTTCTTATACGAACCGAAAAGCCAGGAAGTATGAACTGAAAAAACAGCAACATGAATTGTTTGATGCTGTTTGCAATGAACAACGGCACCGGATAAAAAACTTCTTCCCAGTTCATCATTCAAAAAATACAATTCATGCATGCCCTGTTCATGAATATGATGCAGGTAAAACATCTTTGCCATCCAAAACCTTATTATCATGAAGCGATTTAAAAAAATTGCGAAATGGACAGGTATTATACTGCTGTTCATCATCGTTGCACTTACTGCCTTAACTGCCACCCGGCAGGATCTTCGATTTGAGGCACCTTATCCCGATATCAAAGCCAGTACCGATAGTGTTGTTATTGCAAGAGGAAAGCATGTTGTGTACAGCATGGCACACTGTATCGATTGTCATAGCAACGAAAACACCGATTCATTACAACAGTTAGGAATAGAACCGGCTATGAGCGGCGGCAGAAAATTTGAATTTGCATTGGGAAAATTCTATAGCAGAAATATTACACCCGATGAAGAAACGGGTATTGGTAAATTAACTGATGCTGAAATAGCCCGCACTTTATATTACGGCGTTAATTCAAAAGGGCAGGCGATGATCGATTTTATGCCTTTCCATAATGTAAGCGAAGAGGATATGACAGCGATTATTTCATACCTGCGTACATTAAAACCAGTAAAAAATAAAGTACCGGAGAATGAATACAGTACTATGGGAAAACTGCTCAAAGCATTTTTAATAAAACCCGTTGGTCCAAAAGGCGCAATCCCGAAAACTGTTGTAAAAGATACTTCGGCTGTGTATGGCAGTTATATTGTAAACAATGTTGCTAATTGTGCCGGTTGCCACACACAGCGTGGACCAACGGGTGAACTGGTTGGCGAGCACCTGGCCGGCGGTAATCCTTTTAGTGAGCCCGGTCTTGATACATTAACGCCTCCCAATCTTACGCCGCATACCGAAAGCCGCATGTATGGCTGGAGCAAACAACATTTTATTGATCGTGTGCGTATGGGTAAACTTATCAAACACAGTCATATGCCCTGGAACTCGTATAAGAAAATGACCGACGATGAATTAACGGCTGTTTACAATTACCTGCAATCGGTAAAGCCTGCACCAACAACGATTAACAGCAAATAAACTATTGAACCATGAATAAATATCTTTTTACTGCACTCTTGTTTGCAGCACCCTTATTACTGCAGGCGCAGATCGGCAATGTATTGAACAGGGCCAAAGCAAAAGTAAACCAACGTGTCAATAATAAAATTGATAAAGGGATTGATGAAGCATTGGATGAAGTGGAGGGAAAAGGGAAACCAAAACCTGCTGCAAACAATTCAGCCGATGGAACCGCTTCCTCTTCCAATAAGAAGATCGGCTATGCAAGCACCTTTGATTTTATACCGGGCGAACAGTTATTGTACACCGAAGATTTTTCGCAGGATGCTGTTGGCGAGCTGCCACTCAACTGGAATACAACCGGCAAAGCGGAAGTGGTAACTGTAGATGGACAGAACGGAAAATGGGTAAAAATGTACCAGAATTCATTTTACCTCACTGGTAATAAAAAGGAATTTCCTAAAAACTTTACTGTTGAGTTTGATCTGTTGCTGGCGTTTAACTATAAAAGTTATACGTTACCGTTGGTTACATTTGGTTTGTTGGCCAGTAACGATCTTTCCACAACCGAAAATGAATTGATGACCAACCACAGCAAATTCCAGTCAACGGAGGTAATGCTGCGGCCGGGTTACAAAAGCACACCCAGCTATGCAATGGTAAAAAGTTTTGTGGAACGAAAAGATTTTTACAAAAGTGCTGACCAGGAGCTTGATGGGTTCGATGCTAACTACAATGAAGTAATTCATATTTCGATGCAGGTTCAGGAGAGCCGTCTTCGTATCTGGATCAACAGCGATAAAGTGTTTGACATTCCAAAGGGTATGCCCGTACAATACATCTTCAACCAGTTGTTTTTTAAAATTCACAGCTCAGGTTACAAGGAAAATGAAATTGGTTTTTATCTCAGCAATATCAAAGTAGCAACAGGCATTCCGGATACCAGACATAAGTTGATGGAAGAAGGAACTTTCTCAACCACCGGTATTCTTTTCAATGTAAATGAAGCAACATTGCAACCTGCATCGTACGGTGTGATCCGTGAAATTGCAGCAGTGCTCAAAGCAAATCCATCGGTACGCATCAGCATTACCGGTCATACAGATAGTGATGGTGCAGATGCGGCAAACCTCACTCTTTCACAAAAACGGGCAGCAACGGTGAAAGATGTTTTAGTGAATGAATTTTCAATTGATGCAGCAAGAATGGAAACCGATGGTAAGGGCGAAAGCAAACCAGTGGCTGATAATAAAACCAAAGAAGGGAAGGCGGCAAACCGCAGAGTTGAATTTACAAAACTGTAAATCATTTTTATGGAATTGAAAGTAGTACTGCTGTTAAACCTGTTTGTATATGCTGTAGTGGCAGGTCAATCGTTTCTGTACATTATTGCATTACGCAATGTGCAGGAAAGCATGGAAGCTCCGTCGTATATCGAATTGCGAAAGTTGCTTGATAAAAATTTCCTGCAAAAATTTAAACCGGTTATGTACCTGTCGCTATTGCTGAATGTAGTTTGTGTAATTCTTGCTCTGTTACAACCATCCGTTTTGGTACTCACTTGTGCAGTTATTGCATTGGCAGCAATTGTTGTGGACGCAGTAGTAGCCAGCAAGGGAAATATGCCCATCAACCGAATCATCAATTCATGGACAGCAGCAACGTATCCCGCAAACTGGAAAACATATCGCAGCAAATGGATGTATTGGTACAGCCTGCGGCAGCTGGCAAATATCAGCGGATTTGTTGCTTTACTGATAGCTGCAGTTTTCAGTTAAACAATTCATCCTTCATTTTTTTCAATTCATTCACGGGTTACTTCCCTTTTGTTGTTTGAGGAGTCAACTTTATGGTTTATTAAACCTTATCAGAAATGAAAAAGACATTTATGCTTGTTACGATGGTAGCTGCTGGCATCGTAATATTTGTAACAGCATGTACCAGCACATCTGCAAACGATGAAGTCACTAAAAAACTACTCACAAATGCACAGCTCATCAAACGAGGTGAATACCTGGTAAGTGCTGTTGGTTGTGATGATTGTCATTCACCAAAGATCATGGGCCCGGGTGAACCGGAAATTATTCCTGAGCTGCGTTTCTCTGGTTATCCGTCAACAAGACCATTGCCAAAAGCCGACAGCAATGTGGTGAAAAGCGGGTGGGGCCTGGTTGGTGGTGATCTTACTGCATGGGTTGGTCCTTGGGGCATGTCGTTTGCCGCCAACATCAGCAGCGATGCAACGGGTATCGGCAACTGGACAGAAGCACAATTTTTTAAAGCAATTCGTGAAGGAAAATACAAGGGGCTGGATAACAGTCGCCCGATGTTGCCACCAATGCCCTGGTTTGTGTATAAGAATTTCAACGATGAAGATCTCAAAGCAATATTTGCTTTTCTGAAATCAACAAAGCCTGTTGAAAATGTTGTACCGGGTCCTGTACCCTTTACAGCGTTAGAAAATTAATTCGAGTTTGGATTGTTTAGTGTTTAGGTATTATTACCTGCCCGTTGGGTTCTCCCGGCGGGCTTTTTTGTTTCTGAACAGCTGGGTGATAGTTTCTGCAGATGAATATAGTTGAGCTTTAGAAACTACTTGCAAATCATCCACTCATTCAAACAGTTCATACATCCGGTACTTTTTGTTTTTTCATACAGCAACTAAGTTTGTTCATATTATAAAACCTTATCAATTTTTAGTTATGAACAAACAAGCAGTAACAGGCAATGGACGAAAGATCCTTTTTGCCACTGTTCCCGGTGAAGGACATTTTAATCCATTGACCGGTTTAGCAAAACACCTTCTTACATTGGGATATGATGTGCGTTGGTACACCTCCATCCAATACGCTCCCAAGTTGAAGAAACTGGATATTCCACATTATCCATTTGTAAAAGCACTGGAAATTCCGGCCGACAAGATCAATGAAATTTTTCCGGAGCGGGAAAAGATCAACAACAAAGTGAAGAAACTCAACTACGATCTCATCAACTATTTTACAAAGCGTGGACCTGAATACTATGAAGATATTTGTGCAATTCGGAAAAGTTTTGCATTTGAAGCAGTTGTGGCCGATGTTACATTCACTGCTATTCCGTTTATCACCGATCTGATGAAGATCCCTGTTTTATCAATTGGTATTATTCCATTGGTTGAAACTTCAAAAGATCTTCCACCGGCCGGTTTGGGTTTAACACCTGCTGAAAGCTGGTTGGGATCACTTCGTGACAGTATTTTACGTTTTGCAGCAAAGCATATTTTATTTTGCCGTGATAAAGATATCGAGCGAGAGATCTG
>CAYMSG010000239.1:0-6271 GCA_964392955.1 uncultured Chitinophagaceae bacterium
GATTGCGAAAAACTATAACTGCTCGTGAAACAAATTAACAGGACAAGTATCTGCCGTTTCATAATCTCGAATTGAAATCGTAAACAAGAAAGTAACTGTTGTACCAGAAGTAACCCTAAAAAAATTACTGGTACACCCGAACATAATCAATTTCCATCCGCTGCGGAAAAATTTTATCATCAACACCAAACTTACCGCCCCAGTTTCCACCTACTGCTACATTCAGCAGCAAATGAAATTCTTTATCAAATGGCCATGCTGCACTGCCTTGTTTGTTATTGGCGAAGCGATGGTATTCTTTCCCATCAAGCATAAAAATAATTTCATTGGCACTCCATTCAATGCTGTACACATGAAAGGCAGTAGAAAGATCAGAAACAGGAATGGCACGACCTACCTGTGTACCTTGTCCATGATTGAAAGCACCTGTATGTACTGTTGCAAATAATGAATCGGGCCAGTAGCCTACATTTTCCATGATATCAATTTCTCCACTATGCGGCCATCCGCCATATTCCCATTTGGTCGGCAGCATCCAGATAGCAGGCCACATACCGGTACCGGCAGGCAGTTTTGCTTTTACTTCAATACGGCCATACTTCCAGTCTCCTTTGTTTTTTGAAACCAGCCGAGCCGAAGTATATTTTGCATCTTCAAAATTTTCTTTGTGTGCTTCAATGATCAGTTTTCCATTTTCCACCCGTGCATTTTCCAACCGGTTATGTGTGTAGAACTGTAATTCATTATTTCCCCAGCCGCAGTTATCGGGACAGCCACGGCCTTTATCATAATTCCATTTATTACTGTCGGGTAAACCCTTTGTTGTAAACTCATCGGCCCAAACCAGTTTGTTATATTTTGATTGCGCCTGCGCCGTATTGCAATTAGAAAAATTCCAGATCAGCAATAAAGAAAAGACAGTACGAGATATGCTGCTAATCATGATCGTATGTTTTGAACGAATGAACAATGTTGTTTTAAGGAATCAATCAGCAGAAAGTGAAAGATATTTGATTGAAGAAAAAAATATGATTCACTTTGCTTTTGATTATAAAAATAACTGCTGTATAAAAATTGATCGAGGTATTTTTTAGAGGTACACCCGCACATAATCCACTTCCATGGTTGCGTTGGTAAAATTCGGATCAACCGCACCACCAAAGGTTCCGCCCATTGCCACATTCAGCAATAAGAAAAACTCATGATTGAACGGAATAGCCGACGAGTTTGCCACTGTATGAATCACCTGGTCATCTACTGAAATTTTAATGAACGCTGCGGTCCACTCCACTTTATAAATATGAAACTCGGTTGTAGCATTACTGATCACTCTTGTATTACCATCGGCATTACCACCTGAGCGACCTGGATAGTGCAATGTGCCATGAATGCGGTTGAGATCATTTCCTTTGTGTTCCATGATATCAATTTCACCACAGGCAGGCCACCCTGCTGTGTTGATATTATTTCCCAGCATCCAGATAGCAGGCCATGTACCACCACCAACCGGAAGCTTGGCACGCACTTCAACCGTTCCATACTTAAACGAAAACTTGCCTTGTGAGAGTAAACGTGCAGAAGTGTAAGCACTGCCGCTGAAATTTTCTTTGATGAGATTGATCTTTAACACACCATTCTGCACAATTACATTCTCCGGACGGCTGGTATAATACTGCAACTCATTGTTGCCCCAACCGCTGGAACCGGTACCAATATTGTATCCCCATTTTGCAGGATCGGGTGCTCCGTTTGTATTAAACTCATCGCTCCACACCAAAGAAGTAGAAACAATCACTGTTATTTCAATCGACTTTGTACTCGTTTTTCCTGACGCACTTTTTGCAACAACCGTTACTGTGTAATTACCAGATGCAGAATATTTATACGTTACTGCACCTGTTGGAACATTCTGAAACACGCCATTGCCGAAACCATATTCAAACGTAGAAGCATTGGCAGCAGTAGCTGTAAAACTTACGTTACCGCTGTTATCAGGATTTACTACAGCTGTTACCGTAAGGTTGGTCGGTGTATCATCCGTATTACCCGGACTGCCTTTTTTCTTACAGGAAGAAAAAGACAGTACGGATAACAAGAAGATAAAAAATGATAGATTTCGCATGTTTACGATTTCACTTTTAATTTCTGATACCAGGAGTTACCATCAATACCAATATTGCGTAAGTGCAAGGTAGTGGCAGTAACGGAAAGTATTTCGTACGTTGTACCACCTGTTCCAAAAATGATGAGTCCGTTACCGGGTACATCAAACTGAATGCGGGTTGATACGGCTGAAGTAGATGATGAAGTGGCATCCATGAACGACAGCTTTTTTGTACCGGTTGTAGCAACACCTAAGCAGGCATCGCCACCACCAAAACCATAAAATGCTGTAGATGCACCAATCGAAAATGATTGTCCTTTATTATCGATGCTCATAAAGATGTTGTTATTCGCATCTTTTGAGAAGGTCACTTCATCATCGTATGAACAGGCGTCCCGTTCATTCGGACCGGCCGCATACCAGATAGGGGCAAACTCAGTATTAGGACCTACTCCAAAATGCCCGAGTTCCTCTTTTGCTGACACCCATACTTTTGAACTTCCACCTGTAAGATGCTGCACAATTTCAGTGGGAATTTCAAATGCTACAAACACCTTGATCCTCTTGCTGATAGTTGATGTAACACCACCTGTACCAATTGCATTTACCGTAATGGTATAATCAAATGTACCAGGGTTGTTATACTTGTAGTTGATGGTGCCGCTGGGAACAATTTGTGTTCTTCCATCGCCAAAATCAATTTTGTATGTAATGGCATTGGCTGCTGTTGTTGTAATTACAACATTACCTGTACCATTTCCATTTGGATTATTTGCATCCACACCTGCAACCGTTGCAGTGAGTGTAAGATCAGCCGGCGTTTTAAAATCGCCGAAGCTGTATTCCTTTTTTTCGCAGCCTGCAGCAAGGATAGCTGTTGCAAGAAGCATGAAAGCGAATGATTTTATTTTGATTGTCATACAATTCAGTTTAAACATTATTGAAGAATAATATCATCGAGGTAAAAGGTGAAGTTGGCAGAACCATCGCCCGGTGTTCCCAGATCGAAGATGAGCACTACTTTTTGATAAGAGTTGGCTGTATTAATCGCACTGTAATCAAACGTAAGCTCTTCCCAACCATTGGCAACTGTTGTTGTTACTTCACGTTCAAAATTCAATGCACCATTGCTCAGGTTTTCTACTTTCAAGAGCACTTTTGCACCCACTCTTGGTGAATATACTTTCATCTTCACTGTTTTCTTCACAGAAAAATCAATCGGATTATCCAATGTTACAAAACTGCCGCCCCATGGCTGCCCTGCATTCTTGATCATTCGTGCCACTTTGCTGCTGGTATTGATACCGCCTGAATGTGGATTGTTGATCACCGTTAAATTACCACCATCAAAATCAGTGATTGTATAAGGTGATGCTGATTCAAAATCGAGAATCACACTGCTGCTTCCACCACCTGATGCAGGCTCAAACTTCACATCATCCCAGAGGAACACCTGACCGGCACCTGCTGTTCCAAAGTTGAAGAAGATAGAAGCCAAATCATAGTTGTATGAAAGATTCAGCGCTGCTGTACCTGTTGCCTGGTTTGCAAAATTAAAGATGAGCGTTTGCCATCCATTGGCAACAGTTGTTAACGCTTCTGTTTCAACCGACTTTGTATTATCATTTCGGTCTTCTACTTTTAAACGTACCGGCATACCCGCTGCAGGTGCATACACTCTTACCGACATTCTTGTAGCTGAAGCGGTAAATGGAATTTTGCTTGCGAAACCGGAACCCATTGTTGTACCAGCCCATGTTTCAGCACCATTTGTTTTGGTGGTTGATTTTACTTTGTTCGCTGCGTTACCAGGATCAGTTGCATCGGTTGTTACTGCACCACCAAAATCGGTAGTGGCATAATTAAATGCAGGATCATCAAACGTAACAGGCAACGTAAGGAACGAAGTAGGCAATTGATTTGTTAAACGGATATCATCGAACAGGAATGTAAAATTCGCTGAACCATCGCCCGGTGTTCCCAAATCAAAAATGAGTACAACTTTCTGATACGAATTCGCTGTGTTGATGGCATTGAAATCAAACGCCAGATCTTCCCATGTATTCGCAACGGTTGTGCTCACTTCTCTTTCGAAGAAGATGGCACCATCGGTTGCGTTCTCTACTTTCAACAACACTTTTGCACCCACACGTGGTGAATACACTTTCATCCGAAACACTTTGTTCGCAGAAAAATCAATGGGTGCACCTAATGTAATAACACTACCACCCCATACTTCCGGTGCATTCTTCACCATTCGTCCCACTCTGTTAGTGGTATTGATCCCGGTCTTATTTGGGTTATCAATCACCGTTACAACACCACCGCCAAAGTTAGTCCAGTTGTATTGCAGTGTTGGTGATTCAAATGTTAAGGGCAACAGCACCGGATCAACAATCGTTATATCTTTTGTAAACTCTGTTGTTGCAGCACCACCGCTCAATGCAACCACACGTACGGTATATGTTCCAACCGCAGTATATGTATGGCTGATGGTTTCACCTTCCATAAATGTTTTCGGTACTTCATTCGGCACATCACCAAAATACACCCTGAACATGGTTTCGTACAACGCAGTTGCAGAAACATTCACTTTGAAATTATTGGCTACATCCACATCGGCAGTTACCTGCAGATTTTCAGGTGCACGAAATGAAACAGTAAGCTGCTGTGTTGCTTCTGTTGTTTTGCCTGTGATGTTGTAGGCAACCAATTTTACATTGTATACACCTTCTGCATATTTATGTGTGGTGCTTTTACCTGCCTGTACTTTTACAAATGTTGAACCTCCATCACCATAATATACATCGTAGGAAACAGCACCCTCGCCATTGGGTGTAATGGTAACATTACCGGTATTGTCCTGTGTAATTTCAAACAAGGCAGATACCTTGCCGGCGTTGACTGCACTGTTTAGAAACGACAAATCATCATTTAATTCCTGCTTGCATCCCGCAATAACGAAGAGCAGCAGAACAAATGGAAAAATATTTTTTATATGACTCATGATCTTCAGTTTTTAATGTGTTGGAATTAATACCCTGCATTTTGCGTTAAACCTGAAATGGTAATTTCCTGTTGAGGAATTGGAAACACTTCATGCTTGCCTGCCTGGAAACCAGTGATCTTGGTAGGTGCTTGTCCTGTACGAACAAGATCAAAGAAACGATCACCTTCCATACCCAGTTCTAGTCTGCGTTCATCCCAGATTGCCTGGCGCAATGCTGTGCCGGTTGAACTGATATTATGCAGATTATCACCAAATGCACGTTGACGCACACGATTCAGATAGGTTTGTGCTTTTGTGTCGTTTGGTGTAGAAGAACGGTTAAATGCTTCGGCAGCGAGTAACAACACTTCAGCAAAACGGATGATGCGGAAGTTGTTGGTATAGTTTAATTCCAACTGACCACTTGTTTCACCTTTACGTGGCAAATACTTTTGGTTATACAAACCGGTATTTTTATAAGGTGCCACCTGATAGGTAATGTTGAACGCCGGATTATCAGTTTTGTATTTTTCAATATCCAATACTGTTACATATTTCCTTTGATCGCCTGCTTCGTATGCATTGGCCAGGTTTTGTGTAGGAAGATTTGTACTCCAGCCTGCTGCATAAGGCATGGCACCTGTTCCATTCAATCCTCTCACGCCGCATTGCTGTACTGCGTAGTTACCCTGACCTCTTGTAGCGCCACCCCAATTGTAATAAGGAGATGTATTGGAATACTGAATTTCGAAAACTGATTCAGGACCATTTTCGCCGCTGAACAAATACATCGATGCAAAATCAGTTACCAATGTAAATGCATTGGAGGTAATGATGCTTTCGAGAATAGGCGCCGCTGCATCAAATTTTCCCTGGTAAATCAATACCTTACCCAGTAATGCCTGCGCTGCATATTTTGTGATGCGACCTTTCTGTTGCTGTACTGCAGGTAATACCGCAATGGCAGCGTTGAGATCGGCTTCGATTTGCGCATATACCTCCGCCTTTGGTGAGCGTTGTAATGTTTTGCTGTCGCTCAGGCTTAAACGTCTGTCAACAAACAAGGGCACATCGCCAAACATTTTCACTAACGTGAAATAATAGTACGCACGGATAAAATATACTTCACCATACAATGCATCTTTACCGGGGAAATTAATGGTTTTACCCGCCGGGTT
>CAYMSG010000240.1:0-1549 GCA_964392955.1 uncultured Chitinophagaceae bacterium
TATTGCAATGGATCGATGAAGAAGCGGCGCTGTATGCCGTAATTCAACTGGAGAACCCGCATGTGGTCACCAAATTTATTTCCGAAATCAATTTTATATCGGCACCACGACAAGGCGATATTATTGAAATTGGCATCATGGCCACTCATTTCGGTAACACATCACTAACAATGCGTTGCGAGGTACGGAACAAACTTACCCGTGAACCAATTTTAAGTATTGATCGAATTGTATTTGTAAATGTTGATGCAACCGGCAAACCGGTACCACATGGTAAAACAGAGATCACCTATGTGAAAGACAGAATTTAAATCAATAGACAATGGGCAAAAAATAAATCAATTCAGTTTTGCCAATTGCCTGTTGCCCATTTACAATTTACTCCTCATCATCTTCTTCGTAATAAGCATCTTCGCCATAAAACACTTTTTCCCAATTGGCAACTGCTTTATCATCGAGGCATTCAACAATATCAAAAATAAGATCGGCCTTGCGCTTCCACACAATTTCTTCGCCTTCGGCAAAGGTGGACATACAAAGGGCATGATCACTTTTAAAGTGAACCTTGATCAAGAGTAATCCTTTCTCTTCTTTTTCCTGGATCAGATAACAACAGCCTGCTTCCAACAAATCATACGTGTACATGCTTTTCAAAATTTAAACATCAAACAAAAAGGCCAGTAAGCGAATTTTAATGGGCAGTTGGAGATGGAATCGGGCTAATTTGTACGGGGTTAGTAGCAGTACAAATGTAGCATCATTTCCTGTACCGGAAGGGTAGAAAACTGGCCGCAAGGGTTCTTTTACAAAAAATTAATCTGGCCAATTGAGAACCAGTTGGTTGGAAGCTTATTCCAGTTCCGTAACAGAAATTTTCTTGCCTTCGAAGCTGATCTGGAGGATTTTGACCGATCGAACAGGCTGGTCGTTCTGCCGGGCTGGTGTCCAGTCGTACCGATCCATCCACGCTTTCAGTTGAGCAAAATCGGGCCGCACATTGCTGTTGGGCCTTGCCTCGTAGGTACAAGGCTTGCCGTCATTATTTACAAGGATACTGATGGTGATTTTGCCACCCGCTTTTTTCTGCACATAACTTTTGAAAAATGCTTCGATGTGAGATTCCAGGCTGGGTTTGCTTTTCCATTGAGCCGTTTGCTGCACACGGATATACAGGTCATCAAATGGTTTTTCGCCAAATTGAAGACAACTATCCAAGCGGATAATTTCCTGCTGTTGTGCAGTGGAAGTATAGCAGATAAAAAGAAGGATAATGGAGAAGACTGTTTTCATGCAATAAAGATAAGGAAGAAAGCTATGAGCTATAAGCTTCGAGCCGAGAGCCAAAACAAAGCGTGGTGCCTTTCGCTCGTAGCTCACAGCTAAAAGCTCGCAGCTTTTTCATAACTTAAATCCATTTGCCCCCGGTTTCTTATTGGCTTCACTCATCATTACTGTTTGAAGCAGACGTTTGTTTCTTGTTTCAGCTGTTTTTGCACTATCGATCCACGACAGGAATTGCTTGCGGATGGAAGGAGCAAACGCCTTAAAA
>CAYMSG010000240.1:1559-6261 GCA_964392955.1 uncultured Chitinophagaceae bacterium
CAGCGCCGCTTTTTTTCCTTTAAATGCGTTTTGTAAATCGTTGGGAAGTTGATTGTTTTTCGCTGCTTCATCGGAGGCGGTTAATGCATCCCAACTACCGTTTTTTTGAGCGATCTCGATTTTTTCAAGTCCCGCAGGAGTCATTAAACCATTACTCAATAGAATCTTTACCCGTTCTTTGTTCGCATCGCTCCACACACTTTTAGGTTTACGTGGA
Source organism: uncultured Chitinophagaceae bacterium (assembly GCA_964392955.1). GTDB lineage: Bacteria > Bacteroidota > Bacteroidia > Chitinophagales > Chitinophagaceae > Lacibacter. The sequence goes on from CAYMSG010000240.1 coordinate 1,777, forward strand.
GTAATCAGTAGCATTGATCGTTCATCGTCCAGTTTACGTGGAAGACTATCGATCCAGCCAAAGCACAGGCATTCTTCAACAATATCATTGTACGGAAGCCGTGGTTTACTTTTTCCAACCTTGTAATAAATAAGCCAGATGCCGGGAGAAGTTCGATGATTTTTTTGCAGCCAGTTACGCCAGGCTTTCCTGTCTTTCGGATAAAATGCGTCGAGGCTGTCGATGGCCCGTGCCATACGAAAAAAATCAGCTTTCGTGTTTGCGGTTCAGCATCCAGATAAAGAAAGCAATGAGGAATACAGCAATACCTGTACCACCAAAAATGATCGCTGTAAGTACTTTCTGTGCACCAACAGATAATACCATTGATAAAGCAACTACCAGGAACACGATGTAGATGGTAAGGAGGGTGTAAATCTTTTTATCCATGCGTTTCAGTTTGTAGATGCGAAATTGAGGAATAATCAGTTACAGCCCAAAAATTATTCACAGGGTTGTGAACAAATAAGAGAATGGGAGGGGAGGTGTGTTTTGTTATATTTGCCCGTTCCGGTGAGGAAGTATGAGGTAAGAGGTAAGAGGTACGAAGTACGATTGTCAACGTCAAGTTCAGTTTTGAGCAAACGTACAAGAGTGCGACGCCCATGCAGCCGATAGAAATGCTGCTGCCGGTAACCATAAACTGAGAACTACAAACTATAAACGAATCAATGGCTGAAGAAAAAAAGAATTTGTTTGATTACGATGAGGACTCGATCAAAACCCTCGACTGGCAGGAACATATCCGTTTACGTCCTGGTATGTACATCGGCAAGCTGGGCGATGGCAGCAGCCCCGATGACGGGATCTATGTGTTGATGAAAGAGGTGATCGACAACTGTATTGATGAGCACACGATGGGCTATGGCAAGCATGTTGACATTACCATTGAAAAAGGAACAGTTACTGTGCGTGACTATGGTCGTGGTATTCCGCTGGGGAAAGTGGTAGATGTAGTGAGCAAGATCAACACCGGGGCCAAATACGATAGCAAAGTGTTTCAGAAATCGGTTGGTTTAAATGGCGTTGGTACCAAAGCTGTGAATGCATTGAGCAGTTATTTTAAGGTAACCGCTTTTCGTGATGGAAAAGAAAAAACAGCCGAGTTTGAGAAAGGTGTATTAACCAAAGAACACAAAGAGCAAAAAACGACCGAAGAAAACGGGACATTGGTTACGTTTACTCCGGACGATTCCGTATTCAAAAATTATCATTACATCCATGAGTACATGGATAACCAGTTCTGGAACTACTGTTATCTCAATGCTGGTTTAGTCATTAACTTCAACGGAAAAAAATACATTTCGAAAAATGGTTTGCTCGATCTCTTGCAACGCAAAACCAATGAAGATGAACTGCGTTACCCCATCATTCATTTGAAAGGCGAGGATATTGAAGTTGCCATTACCCACGAAAATCAATACGGTGAAGAATATTACTCGTTTGTAAACGGACAGTTTACCACACAAGGTGGTACACACCTCGCTGCATTTCGGGAAGGTTTTGTAAAAACCATTCGTGAGTTTTACAAAAAAGATTACGATGCAGCTGATATACGTGGCAGTATCTGTGCAGCAGTGAGTGTGCGTGTGCAGGAGCCGGTGTTTGAAAGTCAGACAAAAACAAAACTCGGTTCAAATGTGGTGTACGAAGGCGGTCCCACCATGAAAAATTTTGTAGGCGATTTTCTTGCACGTGACCTGGACCTGTTCCTGCATAAAAACCCATCGGTTGCAGAAGCACTGAAAAAAAGGATAGAACAAAACGAAAAAGAACGAAAAGAATTAGCCGGCATTAAAAAACTGGCAAACGAACGTGCCAAGAAAGCAAATCTGCACAACAAAAAACTAAGAGATTGTCGTTACCACTATAATGATGAAGCAACCGGTAAAGACAAAGATAAAATCATTGAGAAGCAGAAAGAAACTACCATTTTTATTACTGAAGGTGATAGTGCCAGCGGAAGTATTACCAAAAGCCGCAATGTGGAAACACAGGCCGTGTTCAGCCTGCGTGGTAAACCGCTGAACTGTTACGGCTTAACGAAAAAAGTGGTGTATGAAAATGAAGAGTTCAATCTTTTGCAGCATGCATTAAATATTGAAGACAGTTACGAAGACCTGCGCTACAACAACATTGTTATTGCAACAGATGCCGATGTGGATGGCATGCATATCCGTTTACTGTTGATGACCTTCTTCCTGCAGTTCTTCCCAGATCTGGTAAAGAACGGGCACGTGTTTATTCTGGAAACACCGCTGTTTCGTGTACGTAATAAACAGGAAACCATTTACTGTTACGATGAAGCAGAGAAACAGGCTGCTGTAAAAAAACTCGGCAATAAACCGGAGATCACCCGATTTAAAGGTTTGGGTGAAATCAGTCCGGAAGAATTTGGTCGTTTTATTGGTGCAGAAATGCGAAAAGAGCCGGTAATGTTATTACCCGAAACACATATTCAACAGGTGCTGGAATATTATATGGGTAAAAATACACCCGACAGACAGGAGTTCATTATCGATAACCTGAAAGTGGAGCTGGATAAAGTAGAGGAAGAGGTAGTATAAATAATGGACGTCACTGCGAGGTACGAAGCAGTCTTTAATGAGATTGCTTCGCCAAAAGACAAGGCTCGCAATGACGTTCTTCCTTATTAAAGATTTGATTGAATGTTTGAATTTCACGCCGACAGAAAACGTTATTTCGACATACAGATACTGAATACAGAAAAGTATGTGCTCCCTTTTATTGAGAAAGTATTCTCACTGAAACCGGATATGCGTGTATTGGAAATTGGCTGTGGCGAAGGCGGTGTATTGAAAGCGTTCATTGATAAAGGTTGTACGGGAGTTGGTATTGAACTCGATGAAAGCCGTTTGGTGAATGCAAGAGAATGGATGAGTAAAGAACTTACACAAGGCAAAGTGACCTTTCATTCAAAAGATATTTATAAAGCAACCGACGCCGATTTTGGCGGAGCGTTTGATGTGATCGTGTTGAAAGATGTGATCGAGCACATTCATGATCAGCCCAGGCTCATTGAATGGATGAAAAGTTTTTTGACAACCAATGGTGTGATCTTCTTTGGCTTTCCGCCATGGTATATGCCGTTTGGCGGTCATCAGCAGATCTGCAAAGGAAAATGGCTGAGCAAACTTCCGTATTATCATTTGCTGCCGACGCCCATTTACAAATGGTTGTTGAAATCGAATGGTGAGAACTGGGAAGAAATGCTGGAAATAAAAGAAACCGGTATTTCCATTGAACGCTTTGAGCGCATTTGCAAAGCAAAAGGGTATAACCTCATCAACCAAACACATTTTTTAATTAACCCAATCTATGAATACAAGTTCGGCTGGAAACCGAAAGAACAGTTTGCATTGATCAAAGCCATTCCGTTTGTGCGGAATTTTTTCACAAGCTGTGTTTACTATTTAATACAAGTGAATAAACATTGAATATGATACATATTGTTTTTAATGAAGCGGATGTTGCCATTCTTGAACAGGCAATTGAATTAGATGAAAGTCTGCGAGGCGATGTGTTGCAGATAAAAGATGATTTTGCAGTGGGTCCGCTGAAAGATATTTATACCAACGAAGGTATGGAAGCAAGAAAAAACTGGTGGCGTGATGTGTTAGCCGGCGGCAATGCCGACGGAAAAGTTGATGATGGCGAAATTGATGACAACCGCACGGTTGCGTTTTTAATTGAGCGCATGCAGGTAAATGAAGAAGAAAAGATCTGGATATGGGCTGCACAAAATAAACACGATGTAAGTGGCTATTATTGGCTGATGAGCCAATTGAAAGATTTCCAGGGCAGGGTTTATATTCTTTATTTAAACAACCTGCCGTTTATTAATGAAAAAGGGCAATTGTTTTATCCGGAGTGGATCAGTCATATACAGCCAAAGGAGATGACCAAGGCAAAAAAACTGTCGAGGTTGATTACTACCAGCGAGTTTGAAGTAGATCCTGATGAATGGTCGAAATTATGTGCTGAGGAAAAAGGTGTTCGTTTGCTGGAAGGAGGCAAAAAACTGGCACAAAAAGATTATGATTTTTATGATGCCGAATTGAAGAGTTATATCAGTACCGATTGGCAAAAGGCAAGTAAGATCATTCATCAGTTTCTGAGCAAAAGCAAAAATACTACGGGTGACATGTATCTGTTATGGCGGTTGAAATTGATGATTGCTGAAGGGCAGTTTGATGTACAGGGCGAATTGAAGAACATGAAAGATTTTGTAGTGAAGAAGAAAGTGGGTACCACAGAAACAGTGTAACCTTATTAAACGATAAGATTTAACCGATGAATAAATTATTGAAGCTGGAAGAATTGGGAATGTTCCTGGCATGCATCTTCATGTTATATGTTTTTGATGCAGCCTGGTGGTGGTACCCGGTTTTATTACTCGGGCCCGACATCAGTATGCTTGGTTAT
>CAYMSG010000241.1:0-6256 GCA_964392955.1 uncultured Chitinophagaceae bacterium
CCTGGAATCATCCATCTTATGGAAAGTTTGCGGTTCCATTCGAGATCAAAAATAACAAAGTAACTGCCATTGAAATAAAAGCATCTGATTTTGTGGAGTACGATGGCTATGTGTTTCTAAAAAACAACTAAATTGAACGATCGTAAAAAAATCAACGCATGAGAAAATTAATTCCTCTGGTCCTTTTTGTGTTAGCAGGCAGTACGGCTGCTGCACAAAACATTCAGCAACTGATCGATCAGAAAGCAAAAGCATTGTTACCAAAAGTGATTGAATGGCGCAGGCATATTCATCAAAATCCCGAGCTGGTCAATCGTGAATTTAAAACGATGGAATACATTGCTGCCCATTTGAAAAGCCTCGGACTGGAAGTAAAAACTGGCATTGCAAAAACAGGCGTGGTTGCTATTTTAAAAGGTGGCAAACCCGGTTCGGTAGTGGCCTTGCGTGCTGATATTGATGGATTGCCCATCAAAGAGCGTGTTGATGTTCCTTACAAATCAAATGTTGTTGCTGATTATCTTGGTCAGCAGGTGCCTGTTATGCATGCTTGCGGACATGATACGCATGTTGCCATTTTAATGGGTACTGCAGAAGTATTGGCAAGTATGAAAAAAGATGTACCCGGCACAGTGAAATTTATTTTTCAACCGGCAGAAGAAGGTCCGCCCGGTAATGAAGAAGGTGGAGCTCCTTTAATGGTGAAAGAAGGTGTAATGGAAAACCCGAAAGTAGATGCCATTTTTGGATTGCATATTTCTGCCGGGCTTGAAATCGGCAAGATCAAATACAAAAGCGGATCGTTCATGGCCAGCAGTGATTGGTTTACCATTACGGTAAAAGGAAAAGGCGCTCATGGTTCTGCTCCGTGGAATGGGATTGATCCGATTATGATCTCTGCACAAATCATCAATGGCCTGCAAACTATTGTGAGCCGGAGCGAAGATTTAACCAAAGCACCGGTGGTGATTACAGTTGGAAAATTCAATGGAGGTGTGCGTGAGAATATTATTCCGGAAGAAGTAAGCTTCAGCGGCACTATCCGCACCCTGGATGCAGCGATGCAGAAAGATGTGTACGAAAAAATCAGACGTACAGCCACAAATATTGCCGAAGCATTTGGTGCTACTGCAGAAGTAGTGATCGATAATAAAACGTTGGTTACGTACAATACACCTGCATTAGTGAGCAACACCATCCCTTCATTACAAACTGCTGCCGGGGCAGAAAATGTAAGCGAAGGAACATGGACAACCGGCGCCGAAGACTTTTCGTTCTTTGGTGAAAAAGCCCCTGCTTTCTTTTTCAATCTGGGTGGTATGCCAAAGGGGGCACAGCCTACCGGCCACCACACACCCGATTTTATAATTGATGACAGTATGCTGGATGTGGGCGTAAAAGCCTTTTGCAATATTGTGTTTGACTATGGGAAGATGAAGAAATAAACCTTGGTTGGTACAGCCCTAAGGCCGTGAGACCATTACTAAAATAACTAAAGAAGCCACATTTAAACAATGTGGCTTCTTAGTGCAATATGGTTCAGGCCGCTACAGCGTCCCGACCCTGTTTAGCGTTTTAAAAATTTATTTTTCAGCAACTGTTCCATTACTTCTTCTTTTTCACTTCGGCTGATGGGGATGCGATGTTCGCCAAGTCGTATTTCATTTCCATCAATCGCATCAATCTTTGCTGCGTTTACAATAAACGACTTGTGTGTTTTGATGAATTGCGATGCAGGCAAATATTCTTCCACCGATTTCATGGTGAGATAGCTGATGTATTTCTTCGCAGCTGTATAAATACAAACATAATTCTGTAACGCTTCCACAAACAGCACATCGTTAAAGGCAATACGTACAAAGCGGTTATCGGCTTTGATGTAAAAATCAGTTTGCTGTTCTTCCTGCTCAACAGTTTTATTCTGCTGCCGCAGTTCGTAATACTCTTTTGCTTTCATGGCTGCTTTCAGAAACCGGTCGAACGAAATGGGTTTTACCAAATAATCCAGTGCATTCAGTTCAAAACCATCCAATGCATATTGCGGATAAGCAGTGGTAAAAATAACGGGCGGTGCCTGTTGCAGCGATTTGAAAAAATCAATACCGGTGATCTTTGGCATTTGTATATCGAGCAAGAGTAACTGCACTTCGCCTTTGCTGATAAGGTCAGCGGCCTTCAACGGATGATCAAACTCGCCCACCAATTGCAGAAAATCCACATCGGCCACATATTCTTTCAATCCCTTCCGGGCAAGCGGCTCATCATCAATTATTACAATCTTGATCAACATTACACATGCAGTTTAAGATGAGCGGTGTAAACGTCTGCTCCATTTTGAATCGTTAGATCATAGCGGCCGGGGTATAACAATTCCAGCCTGCGTTTTACATTCTGCAGGCCAATACCACTATTCTTTTCTGGTATAATTACATCTTCTTTTGAATTCTCTACAACAAAATCAAGCAAACCATTTTGTTTTGACAATTGCACTTTTACATAATTTGTTGCATGGTTGTGGTGCGAAATATGTTTGAATGCATTTTCCACAAATGAAACCAGTAACAACGGCTCAATCGAAAATCCTTTTACTTCAGGAGCAGCTGTAAAGTCAACAATATATCGTTCATCTTTCCGCAGTTTTTGTAACGACACATAGTCGTTTAAAAAATCGATTTCTTTTTCGATCGGTATTTTGTCGCCAGCAGCTTCGTACAACTGGTAACGCAGCATATCCGAAAACTTGTGCAGCGCTTCCCTCGCCTCTTTATTTTCTTTATCGATCAGAAAGTAAACTGTGTTAATGGAGTTGAACAAAAAATGCGGATTGATCTGTGATTTTAAAAAACTCAACTCCGCCTCAGCTTTTTCCTTTGCCATATCCGCCATCGTTTTTTGCATGGCCGTATAATCAAACATCAATTTAAAGGCAGCACCTCCAAGCACCAGAAAAATATGAGGCAGCACATTATCGTACACTCGTGCTTTCCAGTTGCCTGAAATATTCAGCAGTGCAGGATTGTTGGTGATGCGACCAATCATATTCATCTTTAACAGGCTGCTCAAAACAACTAAACTGATCAATATTAGAGCAAACAGGAAATAGTTTTTCCGGTACAGCAGTTTGGGAATCAGAACATAATTGGTGAAGTACACCAATGCTGCGAGGTCGATCACTTTTATCAAGGTTACTTTAAAAGCAGTTGCAGGCAAAGCATATCCCTCGTACCGGAACAGAAACCAGGTACCAAACACCAGCATCCAGATGAGAACGTGATGCAGTTTGTATTTCAAAAAAAACGGGGCGTTGTGCATACGCAAATTAAATGTACAAAATCTGCGGGTTAAAAAGGATTACAGTACCTGCTGGTTTTTGCTGACGAAATGCAAGCATACCGTTTGTCAAGAAAACAGTGCAAGAGCTGTAAATGAATTGTATCAAAATTATTAATCAGTAATCTTTGTATCATAAATACATTCGCCATGAACCATATCATCTTCTTTGTATTTCTTCTTTTGTTGCATACACCTGTAAATTCCTGTGCACAGCAACAAGCAACCAAGGATCTAAAAGTTGACCCGGGTGGTTGTGAAGGTTGCGAGGCGATTTACGAAAGCCCTATTCCGTTTGAGAAATTAGAACCGATGGTTTGGTTACCTGATTGGAATTTACCGGGGCCAAAATTAGCTGTAAGCGGAAGGGTGTACAAAGCCGATGGAAAAACGCCTGCCGAAGGAGTGATCATCTATATTTATCATACCGATCAAAACGGTGTTTATCCAACAACTGGTACTGAAACTGGTTGGGCCAAACGTCATGGTTATTTACGTGGCTGGATGAAAACAGATAAAGATGGATTTTACAAATTCTTTACCCTGCGTCCGGGCTCATATCCTAACAGCAAGAGTCCTGCACATATTCATATCACCATTAAAGAACCGGGCAAGCAGGAATATTGGATCGATGAGTTTGTATTCGACAATGATCCATTCCTTACAACAGAAGAACGAAGCCGTAGCAGAAACCGTGGTGGAAGCGGCATCCTTACCATGAAACCCGGCGGCAGTATGGTAAAAGCAGAACGGAATATTTATTTAGGAAAAAATATTCCGGGATATCCAAAGTAAGAAGCATTGATCATTAAACCTTATTGATTTGTCTACATGGTTGAAAACTGTCACACTATAATTACTTTTTGTCTTTGTTTTTTGACTTGAAAGGAACAAAAAGGAATATCAACAGTAAAGTAGAAAAAAGTGCAACAATCAGTGCTGAAAAAGCATTTGCGGTACCAACACCAACGCTCCCGTATTTACTAACCTGAAGCATATGACTGCTTTCACCCGTAAGCAGAAAATAAATAAATCCAAGCCATGAGATTATTGTCAGCAAAAACCATAACTGTCTGAATCCACCAAGATGATCAGTTGGCTGTTTTCTCATTTTGCATAATTTCTTTCCCCAAATAACAAACTTCCGATCCGCACCATTGTACTTCCTTCTTCGATTGCAAGTTTATAATCGCCACTCATGCCCATCGAGAGGATTTTCAGTTGGGAATTAGCAATTGGCAAATCTGCATACCAGTCAACCAATGATTTTAAAAAACGAAACTCCCCTCTTACTTTTTCCAAGTCATCACTGAACGAAGCCATTCCCATGAAACCACAAATGCGGATATTTTTCAGTTCGTTCAAGCCATCAGCGTTTCTGTTATAAATCGCTTTCAACTCTTCTTCATCCAATCCAAATTTCGTTTCTTCCTGTGCAATATGTACCTGCAGCAGCACATCAATTACCCGGTTGTTCTTTGCAGCTTCTTTATTGATCTCCCGCAGCAGCTTGAAACTATCTACTCCGTGAATCAGGTGTACAAAGGGAGCCACGTATTTTACTTTATTACTTTGCAGGTGACCAATAAAATGCCAGCGGATATCTTTCGGCAATTGCGCCTGTTTCTCCACCAATTCCTGTACATAGTTCTCACCAAAATCACGCTGTCCCAACTCGTATAGAGCAAGAATATCTTCAACAGGTTTTGTTTTGCTGACTGCAACCAATGTAACATTCTTGCTATCCAGTTCCTGCTTTATTGTTTTATATGCTTCTGTGTTTACTGCCATTGCGCAAAGTTGCTGAAAATAAAAATGTGCTGATCATTTTCAAATCAGCACATTCACAAATTTTCAAATTAAGATTATTTCAAAATGCTTCTACTAATTACAATCCGCTGCACCTCACTTGTTCCTTCATAGATCTGTGTAATTTTTGCATCACGCATCAAACGCTCTACATGAAATTCTTTTACAAACCCATACCCGCCATGCACCTGCACTGCTTCTGTAGCTGTCCACATAGCAGTTTCGCTGGCAAATACTTTTGCCATGGATGAGCTGAGTGTATAATCGAGGTGATTATCTTTTTCGAAAGCTGCTTTTAAACAAAGTAAACGTGATGCTTCAATCTTGGTTGCCATATCGGCCAGCTTGAACTGGATAGCCTGGTGATGCATAATTTCTTTCCCAAATGCCTTGCGTTGTTTGGAGTAAGCCAATGCCAGTTCATAAGCACCGCTGGCAATACCGAGCGCCTGTGCTGCAATACCGATGCGGCCGCCGGCTAATGTTTTCATCGCAAACTTGAAACCGAAACCATCTTCACCAATGCGGTTTTCCTTCGGCACTTTTACATCCTGGAACGAAATACTGTGCGTATCACTTCCACGAATACCAAGTTTGTTTTCCTTTGCTCCCACCGTTACTCCCGGCCAGTTCTTTTCTACAATAAATGCATTGATACCTTTGCTGCCTTTTGCTTTGTCTGTTTGTGCAATTACCAGGTACACAGAAGCTGAATTACCATTGGTGATCCAGTTTTTAATACCATTAATCACATAATGATCGCCTTTGTCTTCGGCAGTAGTTTGTTGTGATGTAGCATCGCTGCCTGCCTCCGGTTCGCTCAGTAAAAATGCACCGATGTACAATTCACCATCTTTTTTGCCTTGTGCCAACGGCGTCAGGTATTTTTGCTTTTGTTCTTCAGTTCCATATTCCTGCAGGCCATAACAAACCAGGCTGTTGTTTACGCTCATGCACACACTCACACTTGCATCCACTTTGCTGATCTCTTCCATGGCCAGTACATAACTGACTGTATCCATGCCGGAACCACCGTATTCCGGTTTTACCATCATCCCCATAAGACCCAGGTCGGCCAGTTTGCTGATTTGTTCTTTGGGAAACTTCTGTAATTCGT
>CAYMSG010000242.1:0-6199 GCA_964392955.1 uncultured Chitinophagaceae bacterium
TGCACCGCTTACGTTTTCGATTGCCATGAATGATTATGGATTTGAATTACTCTGCGATCAACCCATACCGGTAGATGATACCAATGCTGCTGACCTGTTTACACTCACCACACTTACTGCCGATATGCAACGCAGTGTAAATGCCACCGAAATGGCCCGACGGAAATTCAGAGACATTGCGGTGATCGGCGGATTGATTGTACAATCGGCTCCCGGCGAACGAACCAAAGCAAGACACCTGCAGGCATCCGCCAGCTTACTGTTCAATGTATTCAGCGAATACGATGCAAAAAATGTATTGCTGCGACAGGCCTACCAGGAAGTGTTTGATCAGCAAATGGAAGAAGTACGGCTGCGGAACGCATTTGAACGCATACAACACAGTACGATCATACTTACTTTTCCGCAACGCTTTACGCCACTCTCCTTCCCGATTATTGCCGACGGATTGAACCGCAACAATCTCTCCAGTGAAAAACTGGAAGACCGCATCAGGCGTATGCAGGCGCAGTTGAATAAAGCATGGTCGTCTTAATTCGATTGCAGAAAAAAATGATCATAATTTTCTTTTCAAACTGCCGGCATCATTCAAATCAACTCATTTTCTTGCTACTTTTATCAAAACAACCAGCAATGATCAAAAAAATCCTTTATGTGTTGATTGCCGCCTTGGTGATCATCCAGTTTATACGTCCAAAACAAAATGTATCGGCCGGACCATTTCCAAACGACATCAGTACAAAATTTGCAGTGAATGATAATGTTGCCTCCATCTTAAAACAATCCTGTTACGATTGCCACAGCAACAACACCGTTTATCCCTGGTATGCCAATGTACAACCCGTTACATGGTGGCTCCAGGATCATATAGATGAAGGGAAAAAAGAATTGAATTTTTCTGAGTTTGCAACTTACACTGCCAAACGCCAGCGGAAAAAATTTACCGAGATCATGGATGAAGTGAAAGAAGGAAAAATGCCGCTCGACAGTTATACATGGATCCACAAAAAAGCCATCCTCACTGCTGCACAAAAAGAAGCCTTGTACAAATGGTGCGAAGAAAACTTAGCCACGCTTCCTCCTGCTGAACCTGCCCAGCAATCGGATAACAATAAAGTTGAACATAAATAACGAAGCCCCGGTTGGGGCTTTTTTTTATGCAACGTTATTTTGTAAGATGTTTTCGTTGTACTGCAAACAAAATAAGAAAGATTGCTGCAATAAAAAATCCAAACAACGACGACCAGATATCAATCACAACTGCTGTAAATACGGGCAGCATTAATTCACCTGCTGTATATACCGTGAATCCCTGTTTTTTTAACTTCCGCATTTGAATAACGCCATACACACAAAGGGCTGCGGCCACTAAGGAAACCAGTAAAATAGAAAGCCGGTGTTCGTACTGCTTCATTGTTGCATCGGCCGACCATTTAAAAAAACTGCTGAACGGTTTCATATCTGCATTTCGTTCCAGTCGTCTTGTATCAGGTAAAGATTGTACACTGTAAGGAATGATGAAGTAACTGATGAGTGCTCCAATTGCCTGGAAGCCGCTGCCGATAAAACTGAGGATGCTGAGCACATTGATTCCCTGCGGCACAGATGGTTTTGTTTCCAACGGTGCCTGTAAATAATCCTGTTGTTCCTGCATGTGATTTTTTCTTCAAAATAAATCAATTCAATGGATTGTTGAAACGAAAAAAGCAGGGCTTACATTTGCATCCCATGACACAGCAACCCGTTCGCTTCCACTTGCAGCAACAAACACTCTGGCTTTCGCCGGAGAGTTGCCTGTTTTGGGAAGAAGAAAAACGGTTGATTGTTTCCGATATTCATTTTGGAAAGAGCGGACACTTTCGCAAAGAAGGGATCGGTATTCCGCAAACTATTTTTAAAGAAGACCTGCAACGGTTGATCACGCAGGTGCAATTCTTTCAACCAAACGAACTGATTGTTGTGGGCGATTTTTTTCACAGCCATATGAATAACGAAATCCGTTTGTTCGAAAAGTGGAGAAAGGATCTGTCGTATCTGCCCATTCAATTGGTGCGGGGGAATCATGATATCCTGAACGATCATTGGTATGCAGCCAATGATATTACGGTACAGGAAGAAGTGATGAATCTGCATCCGTTTCGGTTTACTCATGAACCTCCGGTAATAAAGAAAGATGAAACACAACATCAGCCATACCTGTTTACCGGGCATATACATCCGGGTATACGGGTGGAAGGTTTTGCCAAACAATCCTTACGCTTTCCGTGTTTTTATTTTGCTGAGCAGTATGCGGTGTTGCCGGCTTTTGGTCGTTTCACCGGCACGCATGCACTGAAGCCAAAGAAAAAAGACAAGGTGTTTGCAATCGTGAATAAAACTATTGTTGAATTACAATGATCGTCAGAACATCGCAGCAGTCAGATGTTCATTAACCAGTGAAAGATATCTGACGTCTAAATGACGTCCTGCTATCAAAAGCACAGTAGTCGTCAGGACATCAAAAAACAAAAAGCTATCAGTACAAAAACATTACATATTGCCCACGCTCCTATCTATGCACATCCGTTACCGGAAGGGCATCGTTTTCCTATGTTGAAGTATGAACTGATACCGGAGCAATTGCTGCACGAAGGAAGCATTACCGTTGCCAATCTTTTTGCACCAACTGCATGTGCCGATGAAATTGTTTTGCTGACTCATACGGAAGAATATCTCAACAAGCTCAAACAGCAAACACTTTCTGCAAGAGAGCAACGGCATATCGGCTTTCCGCAATCACCGGCATTAACTGAACGGGAACTCATCATTACACAAGGAACGATTGATTGTTGTGCGTATGCATTGGAAAACGGTGTGGCGATGAATGTTGCCGGTGGTACACATCATGCATTTGCCGACAGAGGCGAAGGTTTTTGCCTGTTAAATGATTTTGCTACTGCGGCCAATTATCTGCTGCAACAAAAACTGGCAAAGCAAATACTAATCGTTGATCTGGATGTACACCAGGGAAACGGCACAGCAAAATTATTTGAGAACAACAGCAAGGTATTCACCTTTAGTATGCATGGTGCACACAACTATCCTTTTCACAAAGAAACGAGTGACCTTGATATTGGATTGAAAGATGGGACGGATGACAGTATTTATCTTCCTTTGCTGGAAAACACATTGAATATGCTCATCGAAAAAGTAAAACCTGATTTTGCGTTTTATTTATCCGGTGTTGATATTCTCGATACGGATAAATTCGGAAAACTGAAAGTGAGCATGCAGGGTTGCAAACAGCGTGATGAAATTGTATTCAGTAAATTACAAAAGCATAACATTCCTTGTACGGTTGCTATGGGTGGTGGCTATTCAGCTGATGTAAAAATTATCGTAGAAGCACATTGCAATACATTCCGGTTGGCAAAAGATGTGTATGGATTGAATTAGTTGAAGGCACAAGATTCAAGATTAAACTAGTGCAGGAACTACAAAAAAGTTTCATATCGTCTGGCCGCTTTGGAGCGGCCTGACTCCGGCGTAAACTCATCACTCACTACTCACCATTTACAACTGACTTCTCTTCTTCCGTAACTTCTGCGAATCAATAAAGAAGATCATCCGTGCAGTAAATTCATTTCCTTGCGGTGTAAACAACACACGGCCTGCATTGCTCCAATAGTTTTTATTTCGGTCGCCATCAATCGGAAAATCATTGGCCAGCCAGTTTTTCCAGCCAACAATAAAGCGGCTGCCATAATTAAAGTCCCAGGTATAAAATACATCCAGGTTCCACACGTTGAAATTCTGATCCTGTCCCGGAACAAAGGCACGGTCGATATACCATCCATCTTCACTCACGTTAAAGAAGCTTACGTAGTTTACACGGCTCCAGTAATGACGTGCACGTAATGTTACATTCATACGACTGGTGAAATTATAAATACCACTGATGAGGGTGGTAACATCTGTTTTCCGTCTGCGCCCGATAATGGGTTCGCCATTTGTTTCCCGCATGAATGCGTAACCGAACTGTCCACGATCATCCATGTAATTCCAGTCAAGATCCAGACTCAACCGGTCACTGAAACGATAACGCATGCCGGGATGAATAACGATATACGGATCGTTTTTGATATCAACTGATTCAGCAAAACCAAGTGTTAATCGTGCAAACAAACGCTTGCGGCTGTCGGTACTTCCGTTAAGTCGCATAAAGCCCCAGGGCACCTGCCGCATAAACCGACCGGGTGTACGTAACTCAAAATAATTTTTTTGCCACAAGGGTTGATAGGTTGCGTTCAGACTCAGATCCCAGAAGTTTTTAAAGAACCAGAATGAGCCGGCATTGTATTGCACATTGGTAAATACAAACGGCTTGTACAACATTTCGTGCCGCACGGTGAAACTGAAATTGTAGGAATTGAATTTATCAGTGGGTGTTAACTGGTTATAGCTGATGCGGAACTGGTGGTTCACTTTATTCGGCGCACCAAGAAAGCCCAGGTCATTCGGATCGTACCGATCACTCTCTACATTACTCTGTAGATTGTATTGAATTTTTCCACTTACTTTTCCAACACTCAGTACACTTTTAAATCCATTGTATGGATTCGCTCCCATGATCTTACTGTAATCAAATTTTCCCTGGAAACCGTATTGATTGCTTTTGTCAAACAACGACACATCAAGCCCGGTCACATTCGCATCCCTTGCCGCACCATTCCGTGTAACATTTGCATTGGTGAGCGTAATGGATGAACGTCCTTTCAATGCCTGATCAAGCACAATCAGGTTATAGTTTGTAAACGGTTCGGTCTGGATACGTTCAACTGTTTTGGAATTGATGTTTTCAATTTCAGCAAACATGGGTGCTGCAACAGCGTTGAACACACCGATACCCAACTTCTGTTTGGTTCGACCTGAAAATTTTGTTGCGTTGAGCAATTGCACCACACCGGGATTGGAAAGAATACGTGTACTATCGGTTGAACCTTTACTTCGTGCACTGTAATAACCGGATGGCGTGGCTCCTACTCTTCTCGAATAAAATAAACCGGCCTTGTTGAAGATCTCTGTTCCCTCGGTAAAGAACGGACGGTTCTCCTGAAACTGCACTTCAAAAGGAGACAGATTGTTGATGACATTATCGCTGATCACTTGTCCAAAATCGGGGATCAGGGTCATGTCTAATGTAAAACTTTCATTTACGCCATACTTCACATCCATACCACCGTTACGGAGAAATTCATTTACCCGCCCCTGCGAAGTAGGTGTGGTTCTGTAACCGGCTGTAACGTATGGAAGAAACGATAAACGAAGTGGCGGCTCCAGGTTTTCCAATCCGCTTAACCGGCCAAATTGATTTACAAAACCATTTTGATTGGGGTTGATATTATTCCAGTATGAACTTTCGTTACTCCTGCGTACATAGCGTTGAAAATTCAACCCCCAATCCTGTTTTTCTTTTTTGGCGAAACGGAGGGAGAAGTAAGGAATTTTCATTTCAACCACCCAACCATCTTCATGCATGGTAACTTTGCTTTCCCACACAGCATCCCAGCTGTAATCGCTGGGCGGACCAAACTGCGATGAACGGTTGGGACTTAAGCGTCCATCACTCTGTACATTCCGGCTGGTTACTACAAATTGAAATCCATTCTGATCATCATTGTAGGTATCAAAGAAAACAGAAAAATAGTCCACATCCTGCTGGCTTTCCCTGTCACGGGCTGTTAACTGGGTACGCACTTTGGAAGGATCATCGTACAAATAGGCACCGATGTAAATATTACTGTTATCGTACACCACATATACTTTGGTACGGAAAGCAGAAGCTTCGCCATAGTTGGGACTGTTTACGATAAAGTTTTCAGCAACGGGAGCATTTTGCCAGATGGCTTCATCAAGCACACCATCTAATTTGGGAGCCTGTAGTACTTTACTGGCCTGGAGCGAACGCTCCGGTTCATTACCGGCGAAAGAGGAAATAGTGGCAAGCAGCAACACAAGGGACAGGGTCAATTTTCTCATTGCGGATGCAAACTATTATAAAAAAACCGCTCACACAGTTGAATTTGTATGAGCGGCTATATGACTTGCTCCGGCTTTAAAGCCGGAGCAAGTCATTAATTCATTTTCTTTTTCAGATTATTCACCTGGTCCTGCAGGTTGCTCACCAGCGATGCAAGATTGGTTACATCCCAGCGCTGAC
>CAYMSG010000243.1:0-6176 GCA_964392955.1 uncultured Chitinophagaceae bacterium
TGCTTTTCTGATTTCCTCTTCGCTTGCACCCGCAGCATCCATTTTTCGCCAACGGTCGCTATCGTTCATGCCACGTTCAAGTATATTTTCATGCCCTTTCCAGATGCTGTTGTTTTTGATCCAGGGCAGTGTCCAGTAATTTTTTTGCAGGGCACTCATGTGTTTGGATACAGCTTCTTCCGCATACAACTGCATACGTGGGTTGATAGTGGTATAGATTTTTAAACCATCTCTGTAAATATTATAACTGTCGCCATTTGATTTTTTATGTTCTTTCGCCCATTTCTTCATCTGATCACGCAATACATCACGAAAGTAGGGGGCAAGGCCTGTGCTTTCATCCAGTTTTTTATATTTGAGAGCAATGGGTTTGCTTTTCAGCTTTTCACCTTCTTCGGGCGTTACAAATTTATTCCGCACCATATCGTTGATCACCGCATTTCTTTTTTGCATGGCCCTGGGAGGAAACAAACGGGGATTGTAAGCATACGGCGCATTCACCATCCCGATCAATAAGGCAGCTTCATCAACAGTTACAAGTGATGGTTCTTTCTGGAAAAATGTTTTGGATGCATTGCGGATGCCGAAAACATTATCGCTGTACTCAACTGTATTCAGGTATAATGCAACAATTTCATCTTTGGTGAAGTTGCGTTCCAGTTTTACCGCAATGATCCATTCCTGGATTTTTTGCAACACACGCAGTATTTTGTTTTTTGCACGGCCCCCAAACAGGTTCAATGCCAACTGTTGTGTAATGGTACTGCCGCCGCCATCGCTGCCCAACTTCATTACAGCACGGGCAAGGGCACGGCCGTCAATACCGGAGTGGGTATAAAAACGTTCATCTTCCGCCGCAATCAATGCATTCACGATGTTTTTTGAAATGTCTTTGTATTCCACATTGGTGCGGTCTTCCATGTAGAATTTTCCCATGAGGGTACCATCGGAAGCAATTACTTCGCTGGCTAAGGAAGCTGAAGGATTTTCCAACTCTTCAAGAGATGGCATTTTACCGAGCAGACCGAAATTGGCGCCAATTACCAGCACGATAAATAAGCCAAAGCCGATAAAGAAGGCACGCCACAAAAATTTGATTGGTTTACGCATAAGATGTGTATGAGATGCGGAATAAAGCAAATTCAATACCAGACAAATCTAAAACAATTCAGGGAGTACAATAAAGCCGGAAATCTTAAAATTTATCTTTGATGTGCTGGCGGAGGAAAAGCTTGTACTCCTCCATATTTTTCCTTGTTTTGAGCAATTCGAGGTTGCGGTCGGAAATAATGATGAAACTGTATTTTAATTCCGGCAGCCAGGGAACAATCTGGCGGGCATTCTTTTTCCACTCTTCCATATAGCCAAGAGCAGCAGTTACATCCGAAAATAAGCCCATTTCCATCCATTTACTCTCTTTGTCGCCCACATAGATCTTCAGCGGAATATTTTCTCCGCTGTGCGATGAGGAGTTGTAACGCTGGTAGGCTGTTCTTGCTTCCGTAACATACACTTCATCTACTTCATCAAAATACATAAGTACGGTATATGGATCAGTTGCATTATAAATATAAACCATCTCAATTTTTCCTTCTTTCAACGGTTTAATCGCTGTTGTGTCCATGCCGGGTTTATTACCAATGGTTATTTTGCCTGCATTGCTGCGGTCATTTTTTTCAATTTCTGTTTTTTGAATAGGGGCTACGGGTCTTGTTATATTCGCATTGTTTTGCGTTGGTTGATTACCCAGACCAATTTTGTTGATTGAGTCTTTTTGAATGGTTTGCCCAACTTTATTCACCAGTGGACCTTCATCAAAGGGCATCACCACACTGTCTTCTGTTTGGCGTACAATATTGGTGCGTGTGAGATAATCTTCAATTTCTTTACGGCGGCTCACCACATCTTTCATTACAGCTGCTTTATCGGCCATAGGTGTGCCGGGGAAGTTGCGTTCCATGTTGCTGAGTGTAACAATGGCCACACTGTCATTTTTTTGTTTGATGTGGTAAAGCGATTCGATGTACAGCAACTGCGGTGTCCAGTACGAATTTCCATAAATTGAATCCGCCAGTCGTTTTTGTTGTTGTGCTTCCTCGTACTTACCGGAAAGGAAGAGATCGTAAATTGTTTCGTATGCAATCGTTTTTGCATCTTTTACCGGTGTTGTTGGATTTTTAGAGGCAGCGATTTTTTGTGCTGATGCACCATTTGGATATTTTTTATTCAACTCATTCTGGAAATAAGCTGCTTTTTGCTGATCGCCTGTTTTTGTATAGCAATAATACAGTTCAAACAAAACATCCTGTTCTTTTTCATAGTTGCCAAAACGTTTCCATAGTTCTTCAAACACAATGGCAGCCTGTGCATAATCCTCCAGTTGATTTTTATAGATCTGTCCCTGTTCAAACAATGCTTCTGCAATTTTCCTGTTTGATTCCAGTAGTTTTTCTTCGGTGAGTGGTAAACGGCTTTTCAATCCATCCACACTCAGTTCATCTTCCGGAATTTGATCAGGTTCAATACTCACTTCTTCATTTGCATTGCTTGCATATTGCGGTGCCTGCGATGGTGGTTTGGCTGCATCAACTGCTTCCTGCCGGCGCCAGTTATCTACATTCGGCCGGTTGCCCCACCGGGCTTTAAACTCATTGAATCCTTTTGACTTTTGTGACGCATTATTGAAATACCAACTGTTGCCACTTCCGGCATTGCTGAAAATGGGTGTATTATCGTTAGAATTATTAGCTGTTAATACCGGTACGTATGCTTCTTCCTCTTTTAACCCACGTTGTTTGCGTAGTTTACGTGCAAGTGATTTAAGATAGGCATCCATTTCTTTCTCCGGCATTTTTGCTACGGCCTGCAAACTGTCTTGTTGCTGCACAATGGTAATAAGTCCCACCAGTTGTTTCAGCATTTGTTGTTTTACCTGCAGCTGTGCACTCATGGCAGTGAGCGCAGGATCCTGCATGTTTACACTGTCGAGTGCGTTAGATGCCAATGCATAATCCCTGCGTGCGTAAGCCAGATCAGACAGTTTTACAAACGCTTTGTTTTTTACTGACGGATTCTCGGTTGTGTATGATACACTGCGTTTCAACAATGCAATGGCCTGCGTTGTATCGCCTTTCTGCAATGCCATATCAGCGGCTGCATAAAACAATACATCTTCATATCCATCAAACCGTTCTTTGCGTGAAAGCTTCAGCAGATCGGCCAGTGTTTCAGCAACAGCATCGCTACCATCTTTCGTTAGTAGTTGGGCTTCGTAAATACGTGCATGGATGTATAAAACAGGGTCGGTGGTATGCGATTTTGCTTTGTTGAAAAATGAAGAAGCCAGTTCAGGTTGATTGGTTTTGGAATACAGCTGCGCCAGTAAATATTCCCAACGGGCCAGTTCTGTTTTATCGGCTGCTTCTCCCAACGCATCTTTCAGATAAAAAGCTGTGCTGTCCCATTGCTCCTGTTTGTAGAATGTGTACGCCTGTACTTCATTCAGTTTTCCATGCAATCGTTTTGGAAAGGTAGGATCTTTCCGCAGCAGGTTGATTAAACTATATGCTTCCGGATACAGGTTATCTTCTGCATAGGTACGTGCCAGCCATATCAATGCATCGTTGCGGCTTGGCTGATGCGAAAAAGCTTTGTGCACAAGTCCGTTCTTTTCTTTTGTAGCAATGTTGAGATCACCTTGTGAGGAACGATCGTTGGAACCCACTACAATAATGTATTCATCTTTCCCTTTTGGAAAAAAATTGTAATTGATGAATTGAAAGATGCGGTAGGCCGAATCAAATTTCTGCCAGTAAAAATAACTTTGGCCAATGAGCAGGTACATGTTGTCGATATAACTGTTCCGCAGATCGTGCAACACAATACCGGCTGTTGCTTTCAATATCACCGAGTCCAGTTCCATGGAATCGGCGGCTGTAAACTCGGTTGTATAATTATAGAAGGGCAGGAGTTGTGTGTAATCGTCCCGGTGGCTCAATTTTGCTTTTTCGAGAATGGCGTTGATCTTATTGGTGGCGTTGTAATGAAAATTATAATGCGTTACCATGCTTTGGTACAAACGCCGGGGCAACGTAAATTTTTTGTCGTCGGTTTTTTCCGAACCCAGTGTTTTGTTCTCGTATTTTGCGGGTTTTACTAACGGCAGGGTAAAATCCGGTTGTGCCGATGCGGAAATGCAGCCCAGCAGAAAAAGAAACAGGATCCGGTTGAATTTAGAAACAATAATTGGCTGCATGCAGGCGTTGGGTCGTTTTTCTTAATTAACTCAATACGGCCAAAAATATTTTAATTCAAGGTAAAATCAGGAAGAAATTATTTTTTTACCCCCGTTAAACAGTAAATTTAGCCCTCATTAACAGTATGGCAAAACGAATTGATGCAGAAAGTACACTGAAGCGCTTGCGTAACCGCTACCGGTTGGTAGTGATGAATGATGATACGTATGAGGAAGTGGTGACCTTTAAATTATCCAGATTAAGCGTTTACATCACTCTTAGCACCATTTTTGTATTGTTAGTTGGGTTAACAGTAGCGCTGATCACATTTACCAACCTCAAATATTATTTACCGGGGTATGGTTCACAAAGTCAGCGAAAGGAATTGATCTTTTATAAAACAAAAATTGACTCGCTGGAGCGGTCGATGTTGTATAAAGATCAGTATCTTGATAACTTGAAACGGGTATTATCGGGTGATGTGAAAACAACAGCGTTGGATACCGCCACCCTCAAAATGCCGGAAGTAGAACGTTCAACGCAATAAAAACCACTGCATATGTTCAACAGTAAATCCAGTTCCCAGGAAAAAGAATCCTCTACAGGTTTAGCAACCATTGTTGCATCAGGCACAGAAATTCACGGAAATATTGAAAGCAAAGGCGACATCCGTGTGGATGGTGTACTGAAAGGAAACCTTACCACCTCTTCCAAAGTATTGGTGGGCCCGTCGGGCAAAATTCAAGGCGATGTAGTTGCGCAGCAGGCTGATGTGCTGGGGCAGATCGAAGGCACGATCAACGTAACAGAACTGTTGTACCTCAAAGGCAGTTGCCAGATCACCGGAAATATTTATGCCGGTCAGCTGCAGGTGGATGCCACAGCTTCGTTCAATGGTGAATGCCATATGGGTGCAGAAGCGGTAGCCAAAGCACCGCTCGCCAACGTGGTAGATTTTGGTAAAGAGCAATTGAATGCCGCCGCCAACGACCAATAAAGATCCCAAACTATATAAACGCACTTCAGCTTACCTGCTGGAGTATTCAGGTTTGGCCATTCAACTAATGGCAGCCCTTGGCATTGCTGTGTTTCTTGGTATGAAAACAGATGGCTGGTTAAACCTGAATTTTCATTTATTTGCAGTTGTGTTGCCCCTGCTGGTTATCACCGGTTTACTGATACGGGTTATTAAAAGCACATCTACTAAAAAATGAATGCAAATACTGGACGACTCATTACCCCCATTTTAGGTTTATTCTCGGCAGTTACCTGTACCGGTTTTCTTTTCAGGAACTGGCTGGAACAACACAATGTCGATTTCAATGTACTCATGGCCGGTAACCTCATTGTATTTGTGATAAGCATTGTTTCATTGCTTTTTCATATCAAAGGATTTTCAACCAACAAAGCACAGGTGTTTCTGCGGGGTGTATATCTATCACTCATGTTCAAAATGATTGTGGTGGCGGCTGCGGTATTGATTTATGCATCCACCGCAACAAAACTGAACCGTACAGCCGTTTATATTTCCATGGGCTTGTACTTTGTGTATTCGTTTTTGGAAGTGCGGATGGTGTTCCGTTTGTTGAAGCAGAAACAAGACGAGAAAAAGCAATGAGTAAAAAGGAAGTTCCGTTACATGCACTGGCTGCTTATTTGCCGGAAGGTTCGGTTGAGCCCGTGCTGGAATATCTGCACCAATATAAAATTCATTTAACCATTACACGGGAACGGAACAGTGTGCTGGGCGATTACCGGCATGCACTGAATCAAAAGAATCACCGCATCAGTGTAAACGGCAATCTTAATAAATATTCATTTCTTGTAACACTGTTGCATGAAATAGCACACTTGCTGGCATTTGAAAATTATGGTTTTCGTATTGCGGCTCATGGCAAAGAGTGGAAGCATGAATATGGAAAAATACTTGCGCAGTTTTTA
>CAYMSG010000244.1:0-6169 GCA_964392955.1 uncultured Chitinophagaceae bacterium
ATGGAGATCAGCTCCAAAACCAGCATTGAGTTTAAACTGCCCGGACAAAAGCCCGAACGCATTGCTATTAAGCAACCATCGGAAGTGCCGCAGCAGTTGTTCGATTTTATGAATCACTTTGAAGCAAACGGCAATTGCAAAGAAGCAAAGTTTGCGCAAGGATTGTACGGTTATACAACCTACGATGCGGTTCAGTTTTTTGATGCTGTAAAATTGAGCGATGCAAAAGTGGAAGCAACAGCGATACCGTTGATGCGTTACCGCTTGTATCAATATGTGATTGCGATCAATCATCATAAAGATGAATTGTTTATTTGTGAAAATCATATCAAAGGCATCGAAAGCGAAGTAGCTGTTGTGGAGAGTTTAATCCGCAGTAAAGACGTGCCCGTCTACCCGTTTGAAGTGAAAGGGGAAGAAACATCGAATATCAGCAACGAGGCTTATGTTGAAATGGTGAAGAAAGGTATTGCCAGCTGTATGCGTGGTGATGTATTCCAGATTGTATTGAGCAGAAGATTTCAACAGTCCTTTGCAGGCGATGAGTTTAATGTGTACCGTGCATTGCGGAGCATCAATCCTTCTCCCTATTTATTTTTCTTTGATTACGGCGATTATAAACTGATGGGCTCGTCGCCTGAATCGCAGATCATCATCAACAATGGAAAAGCAGTGGTGCATCCGATTGCCGGCACGTTCAAACGCACCGGTGATGATGTAATTGATCAGCGTGAAGCAGCCCGTTTGCTGGAAGATGCCAAAGAAAATGCCGAGCATGTAATGTTGGTTGATTTGGCAAGAAATGATTTGAGCCGTGTGTGCGACGATGTAAGCGTAGCGCATTACAGGCAGGTGCAATATTACAGTCATGTGATTCATTTGGTGAGTGAAGTGGTGGCGAAAGTGCGTCCGGGTTCAAATCCGTTCGAACTGTTGGCGAAAACATTTCCTGCCGGTACGTTGAGCGGTGCGCCTAAGATTAAAGCCATGCACTTGATTGATGCGTATGAAACAACTGCCCGTAGTTATTATGGTGGCGGTATTGGTTTCATGGGATTTGATGGCAGTTGCAACCACGCCATTATGATCCGCACCTTTTTGAGCAAGCAGAATACCTTGTTCTATCAGGCTGGTGCAGGTGTTGTGGCAGCCAGCAAACCTGAAAGTGAATTGCAGGAAGTAAACAATAAGTTAGGAGCGTTAAAGAAAGCAATTGAAAGGGCGGAAACCCTCTAAATCTCCCTAAAGGGAGACTTGCTACTTAGTGCAAGGTTGATCTGTATAAAAATGAGTGAACAAAAGAAACATAAATCAGCATTTAAAAACGACGGCATGTTTAATAATGCCAGTCATCTTGTTTTTGAGTTGGCCAAAGACCTGCGACGAAACATGACAGATGCTGAAAAACTTTTGTGGAATCATTTGAAAGCAGGTGTGAAAGGATTAAAGTTCAGAAGACAGCATCCGATAGGTATTTATATTGCAGATTTCTATTGTCATAAAATCAAACTGATTGTAGAGGTCGATGGCAGTATCCATACTGTAAAGGATGTAAAAGATAATGATAAGAAGCGGGAAGATGACTTAAGAGGTTGGGGTAATACGATTATTCGGTTTACAAATGAGCATGTTTTCAAAAATATCGATCATGTTCTGGATAAAATAAATAAGACAGTTGAAAGTTTAAATAACAGTTTAAAAGAATTACCAAAGCAGTAAGCCTCCCTTGAGGGAGGTTTGGAGGGTTTAATGATGCGCATATTAGTCTTCGATAATTACGATTCGTTTACGTACAATCTGGTCCATCTTGTAGAGAAGATCATTCATGCAAAGGTGGATGTGTACCGCAATGATCAGATTCCTTTGGAAAATGTAAAGGCGTATGATAAAATTATTCTATCACCGGGTCCGGGTATTCCGGAAGAAGCAGGGTTGCTGTTGCCGTTGATCAAAGAATATGCAGCAACAAAATCAATACTTGGAGTGTGTTTAGGTCACCAGGCGATTGGTGAAGCATTTGGCGGAACGTTGACAAATTTATCAACCGTGTTTCATGGAGTAGCAACGCCAATTAAAATCCAAAATCCAAGATCCAAAAAGCAAAATGCAGTGTTGAATGATTTGCCGGAGACAATTGAAGTAGGTCGTTACCATAGCTGGGTGGTGAATAGAGAAGGCTTTCCCGCAGAACTGGAAATCACTGCCGAAGATGAAACAGGAATGATTATGGCTTTGCAGCATAGAACGTATGATGTACAGGGCGTGCAGTTTCATCCGGAGAGTGTGTTGACGCCAAAAGGAGAAGACATTCTTCACAACTGGTTGAAGGCTTAATTTGAAAATGAGTGAATTTGAAAATTTGAAAATGAAAAAGATACTTCAGTTATTATTCGAACATAAAAGTTTGTCGAGAGCACAGGCCAAAGAAGTGTTGCTGAACATTGGTAAAGCCATGTACAACGAACATGAAATCACGGCGTTCATGACGGTATATCTCATGCGCAGTATTACCATTGAAGAGCTGCAGGGTTTTCGTGATGCATTGCTGGAATTGTGTGTACCTGTTGATTTGAATGGACATGCAGTACTGGATATTGTGGGTACAGGTGGCGACGGAAAAAATACCTTCAATATTTCTACACTCTCTTGTTTTATTGTGGCCGGAGCCGGACAAAAAGTAGCCAAGCATGGCAACTACGGTGCATCCACCATCAGTGGTGCCAGTAATGTGATGGAGCAGTTGGGTTATAAGTTCAAGAATAATATTGATCAGCTGAAACGTGAAGTAGAAGAAGCGAATATCTGCTTTATGCATGCACCGATGTTTCATCCGGCTTTAAAAACAGTTGGGCCGATCCGCAAGAACCTTGGTATGCGAACTTTCTTCAACATGCTTGGCCCGATGGTGAATCCTGCAAAACCGGCTTACCAGTTGGTAGGTGTCTATAGTTTGGAAATGGCCCGTATTTATAATTACCTGTTGCAACAAACAGAGAATGCATTTACCATTATTCATAGTTTGGATGGATACGATGAAATATCACTCACCAACGATACCAAGGTTATTACCAATAAAGGTGAATTTGTTATGACGCCGGAGCAGCTGGGCAAACGTTCTGTGCAGCAAACCGATATTCATGGGGGTAACAGTATTGAAGAAGCAGCAAAGATCTTTACGAAGATCTTAAGCGGCGAAGGAACGTGGGCACAGAATGCCGTGGTGATGGCGAACGCTGCAATGGGTTTGTATTGCACCGGTGCATACAAGACGTACGATGATGCATTTGCAGCTGCAGTGGAAAGTTTAGAAAGCGGAAGAGCTAATGGATGTTTAAAGAAGCTGATAGAACTACAGGCCCCCTAAATCCCCCGGAGGGGGACTTTGTAACATCTTTATAAAAAGTGAGATGTTGATTGTTTGAATAGCTCTGGCCTTCAGGCCAGAGAAAAGAAAAATAAAAATGAAACGGCTTTAGCCATGAATATTTTAGATAAGATCATAGCACAGAAACGAATTGAAGTAGAAGAGCGGAAAGCAAAAACGAGTGTTGCTGAATTGAAACAGCAGCCGTTCTATGCCCGTGCCACACTTTCGTTAAAGCAGTTTTTGCTTGATGATACAAAGACAGGCATTATTGCAGAATTCAAACGGCAATCACCATCAAAAGGTGTCATCAATGGCAAAGCTGATGTGGTGGAAGTAACAAGTGCTTACACAAACAATGGCGCATCCTGTTTAAGTGTGTTGACCGATGAACAATTCTTCGGCGGCAGTACTGCCGATCTCATCAAAGCAAGAGTCAACAATATCCCCATTCTCCGCAAAGATTTTATCGTTGATGAATACCAGATCGAAGAAGCTAAGGCAATGGGAGCCGATGTAATTTTGCTCATCGCTGCTTGTTTAACAAGAGAAGAAGTAAAACGCCTGGCTGCTTATGCAAAACAACTCGGACTGGAAGTATTGCTTGAGCTTCACGATGAAGAAGAGTTGCAGCATATCTGCGAGGAAACAGAAATCGTGGGTATCAACAACCGTAATCTGAAAACATTTGAAGTGGATATTGAACGGAGTCTGCGGATGGCCAAACAGATTCCCGATACGAAGATAAAAGTTGCCGAGAGCGGCATCAGTTCAGTTGAAAATATTCAACTGTTCAAAGCAAATGGTTTCAGGGGATTTTTAATTGGTGAGAATTTTATGAAAGAAGAAAACCCAGGTAAAGCATTTATACAATTTATTCAACAATTAAACAATTCCTCCCCTTTCGGGGGAGGTTAGGAGGGGGCTATGAACATAAAAGTATGTGGCATCACCACAGCCAAACAGGTACAGCAGTTAGACGGATTAGATATTGATTTCGCAGGATTCATTTTTGTGCCCGATTCGCCACGTTATGTAGAGGGCAAGCTGGATACGAAAGCGATCAAGAATGCAGATTTCGATCTCAAAAAAGTAGGTGTGTTTATCAACCCTTCGTACAGTGATATTCTCGATGCCATTGAAGATTATGGATTGGATGTGGTGCAACTGCATGGTGAAGAAACACCTGAGTTTTGCAGCGACCTGAACGAAGATGTGGAAGTGATCAAAGTATTTCATATTGATGAATCGGTGAAAGATATTGATGCGTTGGTAGCGCCTTACGACAATGCATGTGATTATTATTTGTTCGATACCAAGGCCGGAGAGCAGAAAGGTGGAACGGGAAAGCAATTCGACTGGAGCATTCTTGCAAAAAGTAAAATTGAAAAACCGTTCTTCTTAAGCGGAGGAATCGGGGTAGATGATATTGCACAGATCAAAAAGTTCAAGCATCCCGATTTTTATGGCGTTGATATCAACAGTAAATTTGAAACAGAACCGGGTGTAAAGGATCTGGCAAAAGTGCTGCAGTTTAAAGTAGGATTGAAGTAATGGATAATTGGTTAATGGATAGTGGAGAATGACGGAAACAGATAACGATTGTGTTTGCTGACAAAAACCTTTTAAGCAAAGCGTATGCGCATAAAAGTCTGCGGCATGACCGAACTGGAGCAATTGCAACAACTGGGCGATCTGGGTGTTGAATTTGCCGGTATGATCTTCTATCATAAATCGCCCCGGTTTGTGTTGCGTACGCTTACAGGTGCGCAGGTGAAACGGGCAAAGCTGAAAGTGTACAAGGTAGGTGTGTTTGTAAATGCTTCGTACGATGAGATTATGAATCATGTGGAGAATTTTGGGTTGGACCTAGTGCAGTTGCATGGCGATGAAACGCCGAGGTTTTGTGAACAGGTGAGCAGTTATATTCAAACGATCAAAGCATTTCGTATTGCGGAGGATGATAACATTGCCTGGAAGATCAAAGATTATTTTGATGCCTGCGATATGTATATGTTCGATACGATGGGCGCAGGTTACGGCGGTACAGGTAAAAAGTTCGACTGGAATATGTTGAAGGGATTGGACATTGGTAAACCGTTTTTCTTAAGTGGAGGAATAGAACCAACGGATGCAGCAGCTGTAAAAGAATTCGCCAACGAACCGGTAGCGAAAAACCTGTTTGCACTGGATATGAACAGCAAGTTTGAGATCAGTCCGGGTATTAAGGATATGGAGTTGGTGAAGAAGTTTGTGGAGGAAGTGAGAGGATAATGAACTTTTTAAACAATGAGTAACGAACGATACTGGAGTGATTACGCTTTTTTTATAAGGCGGGTAGAGGAACTCACTAAGTTTAGCCCAAGTGATTTAATGCAACTTTACAATGACTTTGTAAATAAATTAAGCGGCGAGAACGGAAGTGATCTTGAATCATGGATTAATGAAGATTTGTTTGAAGTAGATTTTATCGGATTGGTTTATTTGGTAATGGAGGATGAGGTATTGAATGGTAATGTTTTGAAAACTGAATTTGCGGAAAATGTATCTCAAATTGAAAAACAGTTTGAAGAATTCTTACTACCGGAATTTAAAGAGACTGACTGGAAGCATGATTTTAACATAAAGTGTATTGATTGGAGTAAAACAAGTTTAAAATGATGGAAACAACATATCAAAAGCCTTCTGCGCAAGGTTATTACGGAAAGTTCGGTGGAGCATATATTCCTGAAATGCTGCATCGGAATGTGGAGGAACTGCAGAGCCGTTATCTCGATATTATGAGCGATGCTGCTTTTCAGAAAG
>CAYMSG010000245.1:0-6161 GCA_964392955.1 uncultured Chitinophagaceae bacterium
GGTTGATCTTTGTACTGAAGTTGTAAAGCAAAAAGCTGACCTGGGTATTGCTGTTGATCCCGATGTGGATCGCTTGTGTTTCGTGAGTGATGATGGTACCTTGTTTGGCGAAGAGTACACTTTGGTTGCTGTTGCAGACTATATCTTATCAAAACAAAAAGGAAATACAGTTTCCAATCTTTCCTCTACCCGTGCATTGAAGGATGTTACAGAAAAACATGGCGGCGAGTATTTTGCCAGTGCAGTAGGAGAAGTGAATGTGGTAGCTATGATGAAGGAAGTAAATGCAGTGATTGGTGGTGAAGGGAATGGTGGTATCATTGATCCCCAATTGCATTACGGCAGGGATGCATTGATCGGTATCGCTTTGTTCCTGACGCATCTTGCACAATCGGGAAAAACAACAGCCGGACTTCGCAAAACATACCCGGATTATTTTATGAGCAAGCAAAAGATCGATCTCCCCAAAGAGACGGATGTAAAAGTATTGCTGGCGAACGTGAAAGATCAATATGCTTCACAGCCTGTTAATACAGTTGATGGTGTGAAAATTGAGTTTGAGAAAAGCTGGGTGCATTTGCGCAGCAGCAATACCGAACCCATCATCCGGGTTTACTCGGAAGCTTCAACAGTTGAAAAAGCAGATGCGTTGGCAAATGAGGTGATGAACGTGATCCGTAAATTGATGTAACCTCATTTATTTCAGAAATAGATTTTCGGCGCAGAGAAAGAAGTTAAAGAGATAGGCGCAGAGCACTCTGCGTATAACTCCGTTTCTTATTTCTCTGCGCCAAAATCTTTAAGCCTCTGTCTCCGCTTCAGCGAATAATCGGTACCAATCACCTTATCTTTGCAGCCTCATTTCCCTTATTATGACCCGTATTTATTTCGACAATGCTGCCACAACAGCCATCGATCCACAAGTGGTAGATGCAATGCTTCCGTATTTGCAGAATGGTTTTGGTAACCCTTCTTCCATTTATTCTTTTGGAAGGGAAACAAGGCTGGCCATTGAAAATGCAAGGAAGTCTGTTGCAAAAATTCTCAATGCACATCCGGCCGAAATATTTTTTACCAGCGGCGGTACCGAAAGTTCCAATACGGCCATCACTGCTTCGGTGCGTGATCTGGGTTGCAAACACATCATCACCTCAAAAATTGAACACCACGCAACCTTACACACCGTTGAATACCTGGATAACCGTGACGAAGCAAAAGTGAGTTATGTAGATGTGTTACCGAATGGCCACATCGACCTGGAACACCTGGAACAACTGTTGGCATCCACAGAAGAGAAAACATTGGTTACACTCATGCATGCAAACAATGAAATCGGAAACATTACCGATCTGCATGCAGTAGGCAACCTTTGTAAACTGTACAACGCCATCTTTCATTCCGATACGGTGCAAACCATTGGACATTTTCCACTCGATCTCCGTAACACACCTGTGCATTTTATCAGTGGGTCGGCACATAAATTTCACGGTCCAAAAGGGGCAGGTCTTTTATACATCAATGAAAACGTACACATCAAACCATACATCCATGGTGGCGGACAGGAACGCAACATGCGTGCAGGTACAGAAAACGTGTATGGTATTGTAGGTTTTGCCAAAGCATTACAAATTGCAACCGATAAACTGGAAGAAGAGAGTGCTCATATTCAGGGTATCAAATATTACATGATCGAGCAACTGAAGAAGCATGTAAAAGGCATCAGCTTTAATGGCGATCCAATGGGCAGAAGTAACTACACGGTGCTGAACGTTAGTTTTCCAAAATCAGAAAAATCAGAAATGTTATTGATGAATCTGGACATGGAAGGCATTTGTGCATCGGGTGGAAGTGCCTGCACCAGCGGCGCACAACAAGGTTCGCATGTAATACGTGCTATCAATACAAACCCCAATCAGATTCCGGTTCGTTTCTCCTTCAGCAAATACAATACAAAAGAAGAAGTAGACATTGTGGTTGATAAGCTGAAAACGATGATCTGATCACTTCACAGGAAAATAGTTGTCTGTCAATCAGAAATGGAGGAACAAAAAAAAGTGCTTATTTTCCCTCTTCAAAATGATTGATTATGACCATGCGTAAACTATTGCTTGCTGTTCCGGCTGTAATGCTGCTGCTTCATTCCTGCACTTCTACTGTTGAAACAAAAACAACGGCGGTTGTTTCAACTGCTGTACCCGATTATGTGTTACAATCCAATATCTACGAAGTAAATGTGCGGCAATACACACCCGAAGGAACATTCAAAGCATTTGAAGCCAGTTTACCACGTTTAAAAGAAATGGGTGTCGATATCCTCTGGTTTATGCCCATTACACCTATCAGCAAAGTTGATCGCAAAGGCGTATTGGGAAGTTATTATGCAGTAGCCGATTATACTGCAGTGAATCCTGAGTTTGGTACTATGGACGATTGGAAAAACCTGGTAAACAAAGCTCACGAACTCGGCTTTAAAGTAATTACCGATTGGGTTGCCAATCATACCGGCGCTGATAATCGTTGGATGCAATCGAACCCTGATTTTTTTCTGAAAAATAAGGACGGACAATTTGCTTATGCATTCGACTGGAGCGACACCCGTGACCTCAACTACTGGAATCCGTTATTGCACGACAGTATGATCAATGCGATGAAATTCTGGTTAACCGAAACAAAGATCGATGGGTTCCGTTGCGATGTGGCGGCAGAAGCACCCCGCAGTTTCTGGCAACGTTGCATTACTGAATTGAAAACAGTAAAGCCAGATATTTTTTTATTGGCGGAAGGAGATGTGGCATGGTTACATGATGCAGGTTTTCATGTAAGCTATGGCTGGGATGGATTTGCAAAGATGAAAAAAGTAGCGAAAGGTGAAGCCAGTGCAAAAGTGCTGGATACTGTCATCCGTCATTTGGATGAGAGCTATCCGCCCAACTATATCAAAATGTATTTCACCAGCAACCACGATGAAAACAGTTGGAACAAAGCCGACTATGAAACCATGCCCGGTGCTGTACATGCACCGTTTGCAGTGTTAAGTCAAACATGGAAAAATACATTACCACTCATTTACAGCGGACAGGAAGAACCTTTCCTTGATTCGATTTCATTCTTCTACAAAGACACGATTTCATTCAGTGAATTTCAGCGTGCTCCGTTTTATAAAACATTACTGACTTTACGGAAAAGCAATCCTGCATTGGCAGTAGATGCAGCTTATACAAAATTGCAGTCTGGTAATGATGATGCTGTGTTTGCTTACACCAGAGAAAAGGCTGGCAGAAAAATTTTGGTGATGCTGAATCTTTCGAATAAACCACAAACAACTAAATTGAACGGAACAACTGCCGGTGAGGCGCTTAATGTATTTGCAAACAAACAAGAACATGTAACCGATGGCCAGGAGTTTGCATTAGCGCCATGGGGGTATTTGGTTTACAGTTATTAATTTTTCAGGATAGGTGATAAGCCAATTGCATTTTTAATTCCAATGATGGTCGGAGGTTTTGTGTTCTGGATGCTGTCAGGTTTTCGTGGCAAGTACAGTGAGCATATCCGTCACAAAACAATAAATCGAAACTTTTGGACGGGGTATGTGATTTGTATGATAATGATTGGAGTTATTGTTTCTACTATTTATAATCATCTCTGATTTGTACAGAGGAAGTTGAACAAACTATTTTTATGAAGCTGCAAATGAAATTCATCATTCATATTCTTACTTTCTGCTTGCTTTCTTTGAATTGTAAGAATGAACCTGTTCAGCAGGATGCTTTGAATTTTTTCCCTGTTTCGAAAAGCGATTTGCTAAAGGAGGGATTTCAACTAGAAAGAGGGGCCATTAAAGAGCAGTACAAAAAAGCATATGGTGATACAACTGTTTATTTTCATTATCCAACGGAAGCGTCGAAGTATCACAAGCTTATTCAATTCAAATGGCCTCAAATCGATACCACAACCTTTTTGAGTTTTGTTAAGAAGAAACAATCTGCAACTGATCCGAAATTTATTATTTTGGTTGATAAAAATGGTAATGAGCGTCCGCATATTGTAAATATTACAAAAAGGTATGCCAGTATCATTTTTATTCATCCTGATTATGAAATCTATCGTGCTAACATTGATACTGTTGATAAAGCTCCACAGGCAATTGAAAACTGAATTAAAAATTCCGAAGATCAGATCAATTTGTCTATTAGTAGTTTTTATTTCAAAATTTTATCTGCGTTTTGTGTGCTTTGCCAATACAGGTGTATTCTCCCTTGTAACTTGATGTGACTTTTTTGTGTCCCATAAATTTTTTCGTGCATAAGCAGCAGCTGCCTGCACATCAATAATTGGCAACGGGTAATCTTCACCCAATTTTACCTTGTGAAGTTGCTGTTCCATTTCACTCATACGCCATGGTTCATGAATAAATTCAACCGGCACATTTTTTAATTCAGGTATCCATTTTTTGATAAAGAAACCTTCGGGGTCATGATCTTTCCCTTGTTTTACCGGGTTGTAAATGCGTATGGTATTCACACCCATGGTTCCCGCCTGCATTTGAAACTGGGGGTAATGAATACCCGGTTCGTAATCCAAAAACTGTCTGGCTAAATGGGCAGCACCTGCCTGCCAGGGTTGCCACAAATGGTGGGTTAAAAATGAAGCCAGCATACTGCGCATCCGAAAATTCAGATAACCTGTTTGCGTAACGCAACGCATACAGGCATCAATCAAAGGAACACCGGTTGCGCCGTTTTTCCAGGCTGTTACATATTCTTCATTTATGTCTGTACGTATCACATCAAATCCCCGGTTCAGATTTTCAAATTCCATGCGGCATTCACTTTCAAATTTTTGAATGAAGTGACAATGCCAATGCAAACGGGCAATGAAAAAATGCAGCGGCCGTTTGGTTGCAGTTTCCCTTGCTGCCTGTAAGGTTGCCAGGTATACCTGTTTCATACTGAGGTTGCCGTATGTTAAGTAAGGCGAAATGCGGCTGCAGCTTTTTCTGCTTTCTTCCGGTTTGGAAATATGCTTACTGTAAGTAACACAGCGTTCCTGTAAAAATGAATGCAGATAACGCCGGGCTGCTGTTTCGCCACCGGGTTGAAATATCGGATTCCTTGTCGTTAGATTTTTTGGAAGTTTGTTACAAGCATGATGCACTTCAAATGATACAGGCAATTGCACTGATTGAATCGACGAAAGTGGTACTATATGTTCGGCAGAAGTCATGGTTTCCGTCCATCGTTCACTCCAGTTTTTCCGAGTGGTTAAACCACGTACAATACCGTTGGTTGGGTACTCAATCCATTCTATGTGATGTTGCTTACAAAAAACGGCAACGGTTTTGTCACGTTCGTAGCTGATTGCATTGCCGGTTTCTTCATGCGAATAAATCGCAGTGATGTTGTAGTGGCTGTTTAATTCCGCAAGTACAGGTATTACTTCTGCATGGAAAGAATAGAAATGAATTTGATGGTCACGAAGCGTTGTTTTCATTTCATCAATCGATTCATAAATAAAACGCCAGTGCCGTTCGTCACTGTCGGCAGCAGCCATCAAGCCGGGTTCAAAAAAGTGGAGCAGCAAAACCGGGCAGCCGCTTTTGGTCGCTTCTGTTAAAGGAGCATGATCGCTTAATCGCAAATCCTTTTTAAACCAAACGATATGAATGTTTTCCCGCATGCATCAGGAAACAATGCAGGGAGCTTTTTGTTGCCGAAAAATTTCCTGCATCCGTTGCACTAACTTAAAAAGCCCAATGCCCTGATCAACTCATCCGGTAGTTTCGGCAATTTCTTCCGTTCAATTAAATATGTTGACAGTGCAGCAAGATCTTTAAAAATATAATGTTGTTGTACGGCTCCTTCCAGATAACCGGCACCACTTGTATTGCCTGTGCCCACACGCATCCCGATCATACGACGAACCATTACATAATGTTTATGTCGCCAGCCAGCGAGCCAATGATCAATTTCAATTAAGGTATCCAGTATCTGAAACGAAGTTTGAAAAACCGGAAAGTCTCTGTACAACATAATAAACAAAGCACTCCGCATGGCGGCATCACTAAACGAACCATCGGCTTGTTTTTCTGCAATAAACTGTGCGTCAAAATCGGCAAGTTTGTGTTGCTCCCGTTCGGTTAAACTTTTTTCATAAATACT
>CAYMSG010000246.1:0-6151 GCA_964392955.1 uncultured Chitinophagaceae bacterium
AACCGCCGGCTCCCCCGCTTCCAGATGCGGAGTTTACAGTAACCGGTGTTACGATTTGCGTGATGCCTGAAAAAGAAAACAGGCAGAAAAGGGAAGCCCATATACTCACTTTCATAATGCAGTGTTTCAACACAAAGTATACATCGTTGTTGAACTGCACAATCCCACAAATAGGGTATATTACTTGAAAAATGAGAGACCGATTACTGCCAAAAAAGAAAAAAAATTAATAATCCCGATTCCGGAATCGAAAACGGCTGCTGAGGCGCAGTCCGATTGTGTGAACCGAACCTTGTTTGTAGAATACGTTCTCGTATCGAAGTGACAGATCGAGCTGCACAATTTTTTCGGATGGAAACAGATAGCCAAAGCTGAGACCGCTCACAGGCCCTTTGATGATTTCATCAACATCAATACCATCCATACTCTGATAACTTCTTGCACCATACACACTATAACCAAGTTGTGGCTCAGCATAGAAACCGGTTCCGCTTCTGTCAAATGTGTATACATAACCCAATTTTAAGGGGATATATGCAACCCCATACGAATCAGGATACTCAATTTCCGGAATATATTTAACACCAGCTTCAATGGTTACCTGATCTGCGTTTTCCTTTACCGGAATACCAAATTTCAACATAGCACCAAACCCAACAATATATTTTGATTCCGGTTTTTGATTCAGCACAGTCAGTACTTCAATTTGCGCATGTACGCTGCCGACAAAAAGTACAGCAATAAGTAAAAATAGTTTTCGCATATCCGTTATTACTTTGGAAACACCATCTTATAATCCACATTCACTTTTCCTTTTGAAATATCATCCAGTTTGCCTTTGAGCAATTTACGTTTCAATGGCTTGAGATAATCAATAAATAATTTCCCTTCGATATGATCGTATTCATGAAGGATCACACGGGCCGTTAATCCATCATAAGTTTTTACCTGTTCGGTAAACGTTTCATCCATGTATCGGATGGTTACTTCTTCCGCTCGATACACATCCTCACGTATCTTGGGAATACTCAGGCAGCCTTCATTGAACAACCAATCATCACCATGCAATTCTTCAACCTGTGCATTGATGAATACCTGCTTGATGCCCGGACGATCAGGATATAATAAAGTTTCCGTTTCGTCCATGTTGGCAAACATCTGTGTACTGTCGATCACAAACAAACGGATGTCTTTGTTCACCTGTGGTGCTGCCAATCCAACACCGCTGGATGCGTACATGGTTTCCCACATGTCGGCAATAAATTTATCCAGGCCCGGATAATCGGGCGTAATGTCTTTGCTTACTTTCCGTAACACATCATAGCCGTATGCAACAATGGGAAGAATCATGAAATGTCTGATTTAGGATGGCGGATTTATGATTTAGCCCGCCGCTTAACTAAAAATTTAGCTGCAAATATAAGCAGAGATGCCTGATGTAGGATGGCGGATGTATGATGCAGGATTTATAACGACTCAAAAAAGCTGCGCCATCAAAAATCAGACATCAAACTTCAGCCATCCTACATTCTCGCCAGGTATTCCTGCAGCATAATGGTAGCCGCAATTTCATCTACCAGTTTTTTATCCCGCCGCTGACTTTTCTTGAGGCCCATCTCCAGCATGGCATCTTTTGCCATTTTCGATGTGTAGCGTTCATCCACCGTTTCTATAGGAATGGAAGGGAAGTTTTTCTTGAGTTGTTCAATGGCACGCTTCACTAACGGCGTGGCATGAGTGTCGCTATCGTCCCAGTTGGTGGGCATACCAATCAGTATCAGCTCCACTTGTTCTTTGCTGAAATAATCTTTGAGAAACGGAATGAAGTTTTTTGTTTCGATGGTCGTTAATCCCGTAGCAATGATCTGCAAGGGGTCCGTTACTGCAATGCCGGTGCGTTTACCGCCGTAGTCGATGCACATTATACGAGCCATGATAAACCCCTCCCGTCCTCCCCTGAAGGGGAGGTGATTTGCTGAAGTAATGCTACTGATCTTTTTATTCTACTGTTCATCATTTGTACAAATGTTAGAAGTCTCCCTTTGGGGGATTTAGGGGGCCACAAAAATATCCGCTATCACAAACACCGCAAACACCACACTTGCAATTCCATTCGCTGTCATAAACGCTATGTTCACTTTACTGAGATCGTTTGGTTTTACAATGGAATGCTGATAGGTCAACATGCCAATGAACACTGCTACGCCGATCCAATACAACCAACCAAAACCACCGTACCAACCGGCAGCAATCACACACACAGCAGAAAGCACATGCAACAGTTCTGATACTCGCAACGCTTTTGATTTGCCTAACCAGGCAGGGATTGATTGCAACTCGTATTGTTTATCAAATTCTTCATCCTGTAAGGCATAAATAATATCGAAACCACTTACCCAAAATAATACCGTGAATGAAAATAAAATGGGTAATACCGCAAACACGCCTGTTACTGCTAAATACGCTCCAATTGGTGCCAATGATAATCCCAATCCTAATACCAAATGACAAAGCGGTGTAAACCGTTTGGTATAACTGTAACCTAACACTACCAATAACGCCACAGGTGATAATGCAAAGCAAATGGTGTTGATGAAAAAGGTTGTTATTACAAACAACACACTGTTGATGATGGTAAACAGCAATGCACTGTTGGCAGAAATAATTCCTGCAGGTATTTCACGAATGGCCGTACGTGGATTTTTTGCATCAAAGCTTCTGTCAAGGTAACGGTTGAAAGCCATGGCTGCACTACGAGCGAAGACCATACAGAGGAGAACGAGGATGAATTTAATTCCATAATTAATCAATGTCGAAGAAGGAACTCCATTTATGTATTGTTCCGAATAAGGCGGATTGAGGAAATTCTTTTGCTCTGTATTTTTAAACCAAAAAACTCGGTTGATAATTGTAGTTTGTAGAGTTGCCAAAAAAAATCCAATCAACGCAAAAGGCAATGCAAAAATGGTATGCGAAAATTTTATTAAAGAAAGATAATTTTTAAGTTTGGCCATAGCTGGGTCATCTTTTATTCAACCGCCGTCGGGGTTTGCAACCGTTGACGGGGTTTCACTTTTTCATTTCAAATTTTTGATTATTCATTTTTCATTCACTGCTCCCCTCACCATTTCCCACAACACCACCCCCGCTGCCACGCTGATATTCAGCGAATGCTTACTTCCAAACTGCGGTATTTCAATGCACCCATCACATTGCAGCAATGTTTCCTGCTCTACCCCTTCAGCTTCGTTGCCAAAGATGAGGGCAATTTTCTCTTCTTTCTCTTTTTCAAAATCCTGGAGTAACATGCTGCCTTCGGCCTGTTCAATACCAAACAGTTTGTAGCCGTTTGCTTTCAGCTCTGTAATGGCTTCGCTGGTTTTGGCAAAATACTTCCAGTTCACGGTTTCTGTTGCACCCAAAGCCGTTTTATGAATATCCCTGTGAGGAGGTTGTGGGGTGTAACCAATCAGGTAAATGGCTTCCACCAGGAATGCATCGGCCGTACGGAACACGCTGCCTACATTCTGCATGCTGCGGATGTTCTCGAGCACAACAATCACCTTGTTTTTCTCCGCCTCTTTAAATTCATCCACCGTTTTCCGGTTCAACTCATCCATGCCCAGTTTTCGCATGGCGCAAAGGTAATGGTGAATGGTCAATGGTCAATTGTGAATGGGCAACAGGCAATCAGCAATAGTTAATTGGCAATTGGCAATAAAATCTGTAATCGTATATCTGAAACCCTTCACAGGCTGTTACCATCACACGAGGGTGCCCGACGGTGCGTATTTCGTACATCGCACCTCGCACTTCTTCTTCCTGTTCTGCCCTCAAAACCTTACCTTTGCCGCTTAATTAACAGAACAAAGAATGAACACATTTGAAGCGCTTGGACTGGATGAAAGATTGATGAAAGCGATTAGTGAACTCGGTTTTACAACTCCCACTCCTATACAGGAAAAAGCAATCCCCGTTCTTTTGAGCGGAACAACGGATTTGATCGGCCTTGCCCAAACGGGCACCGGCAAAACAGCAGCATTCGGTTTACCCATGCTGCAATTATTGGATGAAAACAAAAAGCACCCACAGGCATTGGTGGTTTGTCCCACCCGTGAGCTTTGCCTGCAGATCGTAAAAGAGATCGAACTTTTTAAAAAACACATGAAGGGCATGAACGTGGTGGCTGTTTATGGCGGCACATCCATTGGCATGCAGATCCGTGATATTAAACGTGGTGTACAGATTGTAGTGGCAACGCCCGGCCGTTTGATCGACCTGATCGAACGCAAAGCCATTAACCTTGGAGAAATTCAATACGTGGTATTGGATGAAGCCGATGAAATGCTGAACATGGGTTTCCAGGATGATATTGAATTCATTTTGCAGAACACACCTAAGAAAGAAAGTACCTGGTTGTTCAGTGCTACCATGCCGCCTGAAATCCGTAAGGTGAGCCGCAAGTACATGAACGAGCCGGTGGAAGTAACCGTTGGCAAAATGAACACGGCCAATGTAAATATCGATCACCAGTATTATGTTGTTTCATCGCAACACCGTTACGAAGCACTGAAACGCCTGATCGATTTCAACCCCGGTATCTACGGTATCATTTTTACACGGACCAAAATTGATGCACAGAATATTTCTGAAAAACTTACCCGTGAAGGATATGATATTGATGCACTGCATGGCGATCTTACCCAGCAGCAGCGTGATACGGTGATGGGGCAGTTCCGTGACCGGACATTGCAATTGCTCATTGCAACGGATGTGGCAGCACGTGGTATTGATGTAAAAGATATTACGCATGTGATCAACTACGAATTGCCTGATGATATTGAAGTGTACACCCACCGCAGCGGACGTACTGGTCGTGCCGGCAAAACAGGTATTTGTATGAGCATTGTACACAGCCGTGAGATCGGCAAGGTTCGCCAGATCGAACGCATTGTACAATCACGATTTAATAAACTGGAAATACCAACCGGTAAAGATGTTTGCCGCAAACAGTTTTTCTCGTTTATGGATAAGCTCATTAACATGGATGTGAGCAACGAAGCGTATGAAACCTATGTACCGATGCTGCAGGAAAAATTTGCCGACCTCAGTAAAGAAGACATCCTGAAGCGTGTAGCATCCATGGAGTTTGATCGTTTCCTCAAGTATTACGAAAATGCAGAGGACCTCAACATCCGTGAGCGTGGCCGTGAGTTTGATAAGTTTAAACGTGATGCTGGCCGTGGTGCAGAAAGAGAACGGCCGGGTGCAGGACGTACACGTGAGCGTCAGCCCTACCGTGATACACAAGGCCGTGATTTCAATGCTGGTGGCAGCGGTAATTATACAAAACTGTTTGTGAACCTTGGCACCAAGGATGGTTTTTACAAAGCCAGTTTCCTGCAATTCATTTTGGATATGAGTGATCTGAAAAAAGAAGTACTCGGCAAAATTGATATGCGTGAAATGAACAGCTGGGTGGAAGTAGACAGCAAAGCCGCCAAGCAAATGATGAAAGCAATCGACGGTAAAAAATTCAAAGGAAGAAATATTCGGATGAATGATGCGAACAGCAGATGATAAAAAAACAAACCCCGGAATTTCCGGGGTTTGTTTTTTACTGAAGAATGATTTTCTGCCACCAGCTTTTTCCTTTCTGTTGCAGTTGAATATAATATACTCCTGAAGAAAGCTTTTCCAGATGAACAGGAATATTGTTTGTTTCAGCAATTGAATTTCTTGTAATGGTTTGTTTTGATATCACGCTGCCATTATTATCAATAACCCTCAATTCAAATTTTCCCGTCAGCTTACCTGTTATTACCAGATTCGAAAATCCACTACTTGGATTTGGACCAAACTGCAGTTTCATTTCATCATTCTGTATTTCACGAACTGCAGTAAGTATTTCATTTGTTACAGTAACATCTGCACTATTGGTAACAATCGGAAGGTTGTAATCAAAATAAATACTTGCTTTATTCTTGATTATATCATTTGTTACGACTGTATTTTTTGGTTTGATACGGAATGCAACAAACCCGATACTTCGGGCAGGGTTTCTCGTACTATCGGGCAGTTTAATATCGTTGAACACCCACTGGAGTTTATTCCCTTCTTTGATCGTAAGATTGTATTTATGACTGCTGCC
>CAYMSG010000247.1:0-6124 GCA_964392955.1 uncultured Chitinophagaceae bacterium
GAAAGTTGATTGTTGGTATATGTGTTGGTAATGGGATCTACATTTCGTCCAAAGTTGTTACCATAATTCCAGCGGCTGTTAACACTGGGCAACAAATTCATCTTTGCCTGATTTTTCTCTACTTCAGCCGATTGCATTTGCAACCCTGTTTGCTGCACAAGAATATTCTTGTGTAAAGCGGTATCAATACATTGTTGCAAACTATACTGCTGTGCTGTTGCAAAAACAGCACTTATTATAAAACATACTATAAAACCGGCGATGCGCATAACTGTTCAATTAATTGTTTACCTGTTGTTCAATTCTTCCATCGAGCAAGTGAATGATGCGTGATGCATACGCAGCATTCTTTTCGCTGTGTGTTACCTGTATAATCGTTACACCTTCTTTGTTTAACTCTTTAAACAGCTCCATAATTTCCTCACCCTGCCTGGAGTTGAGGTTCCCCGTAGGTTCATCGGCAAGAATGAGTTTGGGTTTTGAGATCAAGGCTCGTGCAATGCCAACCAGTTGCTGCTGTCCGCCGCTTAATTGGGTTGGAAATAAATCCTTCTTTCCAACAATATTGAAACGGTCGAGCATATCGGCTACCATTGCTTTGCGTTCACTGCTTTTCACATCCTGGTACAGCAAGGGCGTTTCAATATTTTCATATACCGTGAGTTCATCAATTAAATGATATTGCTGAAACACAAACCCGATGTATTGTTTGTACAATTGGCTGCGGTGTTTTTCTTTGATCTTATGCACTTCTTCGCTCAAAAAATGGTATTCGCCTTCATCGAATCCATCCAACATCCCAATTACATTCAGCAATGTGGACTTACCTGAACCCGAAGGGCCCATTACCGATACAAATTCTCCTTCAGCTATGTGCAGGTTTACATCTTTCAACAGGTAAGTTCTGTTACCTCCTGTGTTTACCCATTTAAATATGTTGTTCAGTTGTATCATTTCATTTTGTTTATTCTGTTCTTAGTGATTTTACAGGATTCGCTACAGCAGCTTTTATAAACTGAAAGCTTACAGTGACCAATGCAATGATCACCGACAATAAACCGGCAGCAGCAAATACCCACCAGCTTATCTCAATACGGTAAGCAAACTGCTGCAACCATTTGCTCATTGCTAACCATGCCAGCGGTGCCGCTAATACAAATGCTATAACAACAAGTTTGATAAACTCAGAGGAAAGCAGCAGGCTGATGCCGGATAC
Source organism: uncultured Chitinophagaceae bacterium (assembly GCA_964392955.1). Classification (GTDB taxonomy): domain Bacteria; phylum Bacteroidota; class Bacteroidia; order Chitinophagales; family Chitinophagaceae; genus Lacibacter. The sequence goes on from CAYMSG010000247.1 coordinate 1,217, forward strand.
AGATGCCCCTAATACTTTCCGCACCCCGATTTCCTTGATGCGCTGCCTTGCGGAATAGGCCGACAATCCAAACAATCCTAAACAGGCAAGTACTACAGCAAGTACAGAAAATAAGTGGAATATTTTCCCGGTTCTTTTCTCCGCATCATACATACGCTGATAGTCGGCGTCCATAAAACGATAAGCAAAAGGACGGTGTGGTGCCAGGGCTTTCCATTTTTTTTCTATAGCCGCAATGGTTGCAGCAGTATTTGTTCCATCTGTTTTTACAAGGGCAATGTTTGCCCATGCGGAAGGAAACAAAACAAGTGGTTTTATTTCAGTATGCAGAGAAGCGAAATGAAAATCTTTTACTACGCCTTTTACTTCGCCCGGCCTGCTTTCGTCCAGAAACATTTCCTTTCCGATTGCTTCTTCTGCAGTCCAGCCTAATGCTCTTGCCGCTGATTCATTCAGGATGAAATGAAAATGGTTTTTTGTATAATCTTCGTTCGAAACATCTGCTATATCCTGACGTGTTAGGTTGGCACCTGCAATCAATTCAAGTCCTGTTGCTTCCAGATAATGTTCATCAATCGGATTTGCAGCTACACCCATTTGTTTAGACAAATCAGTACCACTCATGTTGTAACCACCATTGATGCTCACGGGAGATTCGTAAGAAGCTGATACCACTTTCACAGAAGGAATCGACAGCAACTCTGCTTTTACCAATTCTTTTTTGCTGTTGAGTTTCCCATCCATATCAAGAATTACAACATTCTCCCTGTCGTATCCAACTTTCTTTTGCTGGATCAACTGCAACTGATCCCTTATTATAAAAGTGGAAATAATTAGAAAGACAGAGATCACAAATTGAAAAACGATCAACCCTTTTCGTAGTATTGTACCCGATGATGTGCTTCGGAATGTACCCTTCAATACTTTGGATGGCTGAAATCCCGATAACATCAATGCCGGGTAGCTGCCAGCAAGCAATGCAATAACGGCAACAAACAGAACAGCGATCACCCATACAACCGGGTTGCCAAAGGCTGCATAATTTAATTGCGTGCCTGTCAGTTCATTAAACGACGGCAATACTGCCATCATCAGCAGAAAACTTAACAACACAGCAATACCTGCCAATACAAACGATTCACTGATGAATTGCCAGAATAATTGTAATCGATACGCACCGGAAACTTTTCGGATACCTACTTCTTTCGCCCGCTCTGCACTGCGTGCAGTACTGAGATTGATGTATGTAAAACAGGCAATCAGCAATATGAGAAGTGCAACAGCTATGATCATATAGATATACACAATGTTACTGTTGGGTGTAAACGCATCATATGGCGAGTGCAAATGGATTCTGGAAAACTGTTCCAGTTCAAAATTTAATTTAAACTCACTTTTTGCATTTTCCTGCTTCATCAATGCATTGATCTTTTGCTGCAATGGCTGCAAAGAGGATGCAGTATTCATCAACAGGTAGGTAGTATAATTCGCATTACTGTATGTTTCTTCCTGCAATGGACCAAACGAGGAAATAGAGGCAATGACACTATACTGTATTTGCGAATTGGTTGGACAATCTTCTACAATACCTGTTACAAGATAAGGATCAGCTCCGCTGCCAATGAGCATTGCTTTTCCTACAGGATTTTCATCGCCAAAATATTTTCTGGCAGTTGAAGCTGATAACACGAGCATTTGGGGAGCTTTCAACACATCGCCCTTCGTACCACTGATCAATTTAAAATCAAATACATTGAAAAAAGTAGAATCTGCAAACAGAAAATTCTTTTCTTCAATCACTTTGTCGTTGTATTTCACCAGCCGTTGACCGCCACTCATCCGTACTCCATTCTCCACTTCCGGAAACCTGCGTTTAAACTCGGGAAATACTTTTGTACTGGTGAAATTTCCTTTTCCTCCCCCATCGCCTATTTTGTAATCCATGATCACACGTACAATTCGGTCGGCCTTTGTATGAAACCTGTCATAACTCAATTCATGATTCAGATACAATACAAGTAATAAGCAACAGGCGAGGCCAAATGCCAGCCCGGTAATATTGATAAACGAAAAGGCTTTGTTACGAAGCAGGTTTCGCCAGGCAATTTTTAAATTCGTGCGTATCATATCAATAAGGTTTATTCAGTTCGTAAATTTTTTACAGGTGTCATCGAAACAGATTTCAATGTTTGCATACTAACCGTAAATAATGTAATCAGGAGCAGAAAAAATGCGGCCACTCCAAATATCCACCAGCTTAACTGCACCCGATAGGAAAATGATTGCAACCATTCATTCATTGCCCAAATCGCAACAGGCACTGTAATGAAAACAGCTACCACCACCACCACTAAAAATTCTTTTATCAAAAGTGTCACCAGTTGTACTGAACCTGCACCAAGCACCTTCCTGATACTGATCTCTTTCTGCCTGCGACGAACAATATAGGCCGTGAGAGCCAGCAGCCCCATGACAGAAATAAGTACAGCAACCAGTGTGAAGAAATTAATCACCTGTTGCAATCGGGTGTACGAACTAAAATGATTCTGAAAATTGTCATCCACAAAAGAATAACGAATGGGTGCACCGGGTTCAATCGACTTCCACTCCTTTTCAATACCCGCAATCTGCTCCCGCATATCTTTTCCGTTGAGTTTAACAAGTAAGGCACCACCAGACTGATACATACAAGCCTTATTGGCAATCGTGTATACAACTGGTTGCACGTTCATTTCAAAACCCAACACATTCACGTCGTTGACTACGCCCACGATTGTAATCGGAACCGTATCGCATCCAGCGAAATAAAGTGTTTTTCCAACGGGGTTCTCCTCTCCCAATTTCCTGGCAGCAGTTGCATTGATTACAGCACTACGGGTATTCTGATCACTATACGACTCATTAAATAATCTTCCCTGTTGCAGGCCGATGCTCATCGTTTTGAAATAATCGGTGCTTACTTTTTCTGAAGCCATCCGGAGTTCTGCACCGTTATGGCGAAAACGATAGGTTGATGTATCCATTAAAAGACCCCTGTCGCCCGGTACGGTTGTTGTTTTTGCAACAGACAGTACCCCGGGTATGGCAAGCAATCTTGTTCGAATAAGATCAAACCCTTCTTCCCTCGATTTTTGCCGGGCTTCTATCCGCATCACTTGTTCACCGGAGAAACCTTTGTCTACGGACCGGATAAAATTCATCTGACGATTCATTGTTACGGAAACCATGATAAAAAATGCGGAAACCACAAACTGCAACAACATCAATGCATTCCGGAACAGGTTGCCACCTCCTCCAACTGAATAATCTGATTTCAGTACACGTAAAATATTAAACCTTGCAAGGAAGAAAGAAGGATAGATGCCTGAAAGAATTGTGACTGCCACTAAGCAGGTTGCCATTTGAAGAACAAGCGAGCCTTTGTGGTTGTGATCCCACAAGGTTAATTCCAAGCCAAAGGATTTGTTGAAATAGGGCAGCAGCAGCATAACAACTGCAAGCGCAAGCAGCATGCTCAGTAAACAGTAAACAAATGCTTCAGACATAAACTGAATCACCAGTTTCGTCTTATCGGTGCCCAATACCTTCCGTACGCCCACTTCTTTCGCCCGACTTACAGACTGAGCCACTGAAAGATTACTGAAATTAACTGCCCCTGCAACCAGCAGCAGGATTGCAAGAATCATCAAAATGGAGATTGTCTTTATATTGCTTGTCCCGTGTTTTGGAAAATTATGAATTTTGGAAACGGCATCTACAAACAAAGCGGTTTTAGGGCCTTCCGCTTTATATTGACGATAGGACTTGTTTTGCTCTTCTGATTTAATCCGTTCATTATAGAAAAGAAGATTTACTGCATCTTCCATTTCAGTCTCTCTAAGGCCTTTCTGCACTTTCAGATAATTCTGATAAGAATAATTATTCCACGACAAGTTCATCTTTTCATTCGGGTCGCGTGCAATCAGTTTTGCAGTGAGGTGTGAGGGACCTTTCGGCTCCTGAAAAACCCCGGTTACAACACCGTCAATTGCATTGTACATTCTGATCGGCTTTCCAACAGGGTCATCGTCGCCAAAAAGCTTCCGGCTTACCTCTTCACTTAGCAGTACGGCATTGGGGGAATGCAATGCAACGGCGGCATTTCCCTTTACAATTTTATAGGGAAACACTTTTAAGAACAACGAGTCTGCCATCACCATTCCCGATTGATAAATTGTCTTCCCATTGGCGTTTAGCAAAATTTCGAAGTCGCCGGCAGCTTGCAGTGATGTTGCATTTACCGCACCGGAGTAATTCTGTCTCAAAAATGATGACAGGGCTCCCGGACTCTGCTCAAGAATCTCCTCATCTATTTTTAATGAGACCCGGTAAACTTCATTAAGTGACTCGTCCCACTTATCGTAGCTCAACTCATAATTCAGGTATAACAACGTAATCATAAAACCTGCAAGTCCAACTGCCAGCCCGGCAATATTAATTACCGAAAACACTTTATTGCGAAGTAGATTCCGCCACGCTATTTTGAAATAGTTTTTGATCATCTTTCAACAATTTACTCTGTTCGTAAGCTTTTAACCGGATTCGCTACTGCAGCTTTCACGGTATTATAACAAATGGTAAGGAAAGCAAACAGTAATGCAATAATCGCTACCAGTAAAAACATCCAGATACTGATCTCAATTCTGTAGGCAAATGATTGCAGCCATTTATTCATTGCCAGCCACGAGATGGGTGTAGCTATCAGTACGGCGATTGATACCAATAACAAGAACTCTTTTGAAATGAGATAAGAAATACTCGATACACTTGCGCCCAATACTTTGCGCACGCCTATTTCTTTTATCCGCTGCTGAATAATAAGCAGTACCATGGCCAGTAAACCCATACAGGATAACACAATGGCAATTG
>CAYMSG010000248.1:0-6102 GCA_964392955.1 uncultured Chitinophagaceae bacterium
GCAGTGCCATCCATGGTTGGTTCGTTGGTACTGTAATCGCCATAATCATCGTGATACACTGCCAGCTCACTTTGAAAGGCCGCATACTCATCGGGCTCGTATAATTTCAGTCCAATCAGATTTTTAAAAATGCTGTTGTAAACAGGCCCATCTACCAACCCTCCATCAATCGGATAATTTTTGAGATGTGTAAACGCACTGTGTGGATCAACAGGTGTGTCGCCCCAGCCTGGCAAACCATATACCATACTGGTGCCCCATGGATTGCAACCAAAGAGCCAATCGATATTCGCCTGTTCCAGTTGTTCAAATTGCCGGTCGTTGGTTAACTCTCTGTACCAATAACATTGCATGGCAAAACTTACTGTAAGATTATTGCTGCACCAGATAAACGGCACACCCCGGTAGAAAGCATTTTTTTTGGCTTTGCTCCAGACACGATTGATGCCCTCTTTGTAAAAGCCGATGAGTGTATCGCTGTTATTCCAAAATCCATCTGCAAACTCTTTATAGTAACCTGCACCCGGTCCATTCGTCTTTGTTTGCAGTTGCTTGATGAGTTCGTAATGACCGAGATTAATGAAAGGATACCATTGATAATGATTGGCAGTATCTGTGCCAAGCCATGGTGAAATTTTTTCATTTTTAGCGTGCCCGACGCCCATCACTAAATAATAGCCATTGTCAACACTCTTTGATTGATTGATCATGTTGTGTATAGCAGCCGAAGCAAGTTCCATATCATCCACCCAATTATCTTCTGCATAGATATAAGGCGCTTTCACAGAAGCAGTTTGCGTGACACCCGGTTTTTGTCTTGCAAATTTGTAAGCAGAAAGTGCTTTATCATAATACGTTTTTGACCGATCTGCATTTTTGAACAAACTATCTGTTTGGAGTAAACTATGCGCCAATGCAAATGCACTTGCAAACTTCGCTGCAGTAGAACTTGTTCCGGTTGTATTGTTTAAAAATTTTCCACGCTGTTGTTTTTCTCCATTAATAAAATACACGGGTCGTTGATACCCTCTTCCATACTGGCTGTCCATTTTTGGAATGCGCATACTGATGTGGTCCCTGTCATCACCCAACTGGTTAAACATCCAGTCATCCCGTGGATGCATTTTTAATAACCAGTCCAATCCCCATTTGGCTTCATCCAATACATCGGGTAAATTATTTTTTCCATCGAGCCCATTCGCCAGTTTTTCATCAGTAAACACAGTTGGGAAATCACGGTACGCCATTAACAAATGATACGTTGCATTGGCGCTGGTGGCGGAGTATTGTAAGTAATCACTTGCATCGTGCCAGCCGCCGCTTACATCAATAAATGTACTGTCGGACAAACCGGCAGCAGCTCCGTACAAGGTATAACCATCCTGTGTATGACAACTGTCTTTCAAAAACGGATTGAAGCCACTTCGTTGCTGCCGCATATATCGTAAACAGAAATCGGCAGCACCTTTGTACACATCATCTCCAATGGTAAATACCGGCGATTTTGTTGTGCAGGATTGTAAATAATATTTCCCGGGTTTTTGAAACCATGAAAAATTGATCCGCTGTGTTTGTTTAAACGGACCATACTCACCAAACCCACTGCTGGGCTTGCCGGTAAGAACGGGCTTCTCTGTTTCAGCATCGATCAGTTGAAATGATCCGATGGGATTATTTTCCTTACTGCACCACACCGCCACTTTTATTCCATTAGGTGTGTAGCCAAGTTGGTTAATACGAATCCATGCAGTTGGTTCCTGCTTAGCTGAAAAACCAACTGAACAACAGATAAAAAGAAATAACGAAAGATTCTTCATGGCATCAAGTTAATGAATTTTCGGTGCGGCTGTTTTCTCTACCTTTGACGCACTTCAAAAAAACGAATTGCATGAACTGAGCCATAAAAATTATCGGGAAATTAATACCAGTAACGATGATGATTTTAATGGCGAACCTGCCTGACGGCAGGCAGGTAATATATAACTAAATAAAAATGAAAATAAACATATGAAATTGATCTCCTATTTAAAAGATGAACATGAACAATTAGCTGCATTGCATGATGGTCTTGTGTATGATATGGATACATTGCATCCCGATCTGCCAACAAGTATGAATATGTTTCTGCAATACTGGGATGAATATCTTGAGCTGGCACAAGCCGGTTTAAAAGCAGTGCAGGAAGGTCGTTTGATGCCGGGCAATTTGCAGCGCATTGAAGATTTGCAATTACTCGCCCCTGTTCCCATGCCGCCGAGTTGCAGGGATGGCTATGCATTCCGTCAGCATGTGGAAGCTGCCAGGAGAAACCGCAAGGTTGATATGATCGCTGAATTCGATCAATACCCGATCTTTTATTTTACGAATCATCACAGCATACAAGGTCCGGGTGATGTGCGTTGCATGCCCGATCATTTCGAAAAACTTGATTTCGAATTGGAAGTAGCCATTGTTATCAGCAAACATGGCCGTAACATCCGTGCAGAAGAAGCCGATCAATACATTGCCGGTTTGATGATCATGAACGATATGAGTGCACGCCGTTTGCAGATGGAAGAGATGCTGCTGAATCTTGGTCCGGCGAAAGGAAAAGATTTTTCAACAGTGATTGGTCCGTGGTTGGTTACACTCGATGAGCTGCAACAGTATGTGGTGCCGGCAAAAGAAAATCATGTTGGCCTCAACTGGAATTTAAATATGAAGTGTTGGGTAAACGGCAAACAAGTAAGTGCAGGTAATGTGGCACAAATGGACTGGACCTTTGCCGAGATCATTGAACGGGCAAGCTATGGTGTGGACCTGTATCCCGGTGATGTTATTGGCAGTGGTACAGTTGGCACCGGTTGTTTCCTGGAACTCAACGGCACCGGCAAGCTCAACGATCCCAACTACACAGAACAGTGGTTGCAGGAAGGTGATGTGGTGGAAATGGAAATTGATGGACTTGGACGATTGAGTAATACGATGGTGAAAGAGGAGGATGATTTTTCGATACTAACCAAGAAGAAGTTATGAGTTAAATGTTATGGGTTACGGGTTGCATTATTCAGTCAGGCTGAGTAATTTGTAAATCCTGTTGACATAAACTACTTAACTTATGAGTACAAAAATTACCTGTTTCGAAGACTTGATTATTTGGCAAAAAGCACAGGAGCTTGCAGAAAAGATTTACATATTGGCAGAGTCAAATAAGTTTATTCAAAAAGATTTTAGTTTAAAAGACCAGCTTCGAAGTCCAGCTCTTTCCATTTCGGATAATATTGCAGAAGGATTCGAATACAATAACAACCCTGATTTTTACAGGTTTCTCCGAATGGCAAAGGGTTCATGCGGAGAAATCAGAAACAAAGTAAGATTCATACAACGAATGAAATTTATAGAAGAAGCAGACGGTACTGTTTTGTGTGAGGATTCAAAATTACTGAGCAGCCAGATTGGCGAGCTAATGAAAAAAGTGAAAACAAGAATAACCGAAGAAAAAGCCAGATCAAAGAAACAACGGGGTGCATAACTCGTAACCCTTAACTCATAACCTTTAACTCAGAGCAGTGTTAATAGATTTACAACAACTCACCCCTATGCAAAAACAACAATGGCTGCAACATGCTGTGGCACCGAGGCCGGTTTGTTTTGCATCAACCATTGATAAAGCAGGTAACGTAAACCTGAGCCCGTTTAGCTTTTTTAATTTATTTTCTTCGAACCCACCAATTGTTGTGTTTTCACCTGCACGAAGAGTGAGAGATAATACAACGAAACATACGTTGCAAAATGTGTTGGAAGTGCAGGAGGTAGTGATCAACATCGTGGATTATGAGATGGTACAGCAGGTGAGCCTCAGCAGCTGCGAGTTTCCAAAAGAAGTAAATGAGTTTGTGAAAGCAGGCTTTACCCAGGAAGCTGCCACATTGGTACAACCACCTATGGTGAAAGAAAGTAAAGTAAAGATGGAATGCAAAGTGGTGGAAGTAAAACCGCTGGGCAGCGAAGGTGGTGCAGGCAATCTTGTTATTTGTGAAGTGCTGCGCATGCATGTAGATGAGAGCATTCTCAACACAGAAGGTACCATGATCGATCAACGCAAGCTGCATCATATTGCACGCCTCGGCGGCGATTGGTATTGCAAAGTGGATGAGCAGAGTTTGTTCCATGTAGCAAAACCCAATACACAACTCGGCATTGGTATTGATGCCTTGCCCGAAACCATCCGCAACAGCAATATCTTAACAGGCAACAATCTTGGCCAGTTAGCCAACGTACACGACTACCCAACCGTGGATGCGACGTTCGAAGATGAACGATTGAAAAACATCATCCAGTATTTTTCCATCAACCCCGAAGAGATGGATAAGGAACTGCACCGGTATGCAAAAGAATTACTGGATGCAGGAAAAGTGAATGAGGCCTGGCAGGTATTACTGGCAGACAGTTGACAAAGCTGTTTTCTTTTTGTAACTTAATAGGTGAAGGAACAATGTAAATCCCTGTAAAACCTTTGTTATGAAAAAGATGCTTCCCCTGCTTGTTGTGGTGTTGGCTCTGCAAACAGCAACTGCTTCAACTATTTATTCAATTGATACGATCCCCTCAGTAACCAAAGAAGATTACCTGCTCAAAAGTAAACGGCAACGCACCGGCGCCATTCTTTGTTTAACCGGTGGCATCCTTTCAACAGTAGCGGGTGGAGTAATGGTAATTGGTGGCAGTACCATTTTTTTTGTTGAAACCATTGGATCTGGTATTTCGGGTGAACAACCTGATAACAAAGCAAAAAATATAACTAATGCCGGCGTTGCGTTACTCCTCTTAGGTACGGCTGGAATTATCACGAGTATTATTTTATTCAACAACTCGGGCAAAACTAAAAAAATGGCCCTGTCAATGACCGGTCAACCGGTGCAACAACTGCAGTACAAATCAGTAGCAAACAAGATAGTGCCTTCGGTTCGGTTTACGATTGATCTTTAGAAACAAGTTCCGCATCTGCCAATACTTCTTTCAACAATGTAATCTCAATTTGTTGCAAAGAAGTAATTTTATACATGCTTCATCCCGATGGTTCCTGGATCAGTTATTTTCTTGTAATTGGCTTACGCTATATTGTTATAGCCGGACTTGCCTTCCTGGTTTGGTATATTTTTCTGAAAAGAAGAATTTCATTCAAAAAAATTCAGCTTCGTTTTCCGGCCGGGAAAGATTACCAACGGGAAATTTTCTTTTCGCTTTGCACCATGTTTTTGTTCGCCTTTGTTCCCTGGTTTTTCCTGGGTCATGAAGCCATCAGAAAAACGACCACGTTTTACAAAGACATCGACCTGCATGGGTCACTCTACTTCTGGCTGGCGTTTCCCTTGATGCTGTTGATACATGATACATACTTTTACTGGATCCACCGGTTGATGCATCATCCGAAATTATTCCGCATCTTTCATCTTATTCATCACAAAAGCACCAACCCATCACCGTGGGCAGCGTTTGCATTTCACCCGCTGGAAGCAATACTGGAAGTGGGAATATTAGTTGTGCTGATCTATACCATTCCTGTTACCAAGGCACACCTGTTCTTTTTCTTTTTATTCCAGATGTTTTACAATGTGTATGGCCATTTGGGCTGGGAATTATTTCCGAAAAATTTTCAACGAAGCTGGATCGGCCGTTGGATCAACACTTCTGTTACCCACAATCAGCATCACCAATACTTTACCGGTAATTATGGTTTGTATTTTTTATTCTGGGACAGATTAATGGGCACCTTACGGGAAGATTATGAAGCGAAGTACGACGAAGTAACAAACAGGAAAACAGGTTAACCCGTCAACTGCCGTGCTGGTGTGCATTATCTGTTGCATGCATGGGCCCAAACTCGTTGGTATAAATTTTAAACAGCAGCATGAAATAGCTGATCAGTAACGGACCGAAGATAAAACCCCAGAAGCCAAACAAGCTCAACCCAACAATTACACCCAGCACGGTAACCATCGGGTGTACATCACCCAGTCGTTTCATTAACGTAACCCTTGCGAGGTAATCAACATTTACCGTTACAATTAAACTGTAAATAAGCAAGCCGATTCCCTGGCCGGTATCGCCCCGGGAAAAAAG
>CAYMSG010000249.1:0-6099 GCA_964392955.1 uncultured Chitinophagaceae bacterium
CTGCATTTTATAACTCAATCCCAATGGATCATTGGCTTTTACCAATCCGGAAAAGATAAACAGGATACCAACGAACCAACGGGCAAGTGTGAGCGATTTATTCATGTTGTGCATTGTTGTAGTGAATAGCGAATAGGTAATAATCAATTGGCAATACGCAAACTGCAAAAGGTAAATAATCTGCAATCGTCAAGCATCCGTCAGACGGGGCGTACTTCTTACCTCTTACTTCTTACTTCCCCTATCCCTTATGCGTTCCCTCTTCAATCAAGATCAAACCAAAAATTGCATAGTTGATGATATCATAATAGTTGGCATCGATTCCTTCGCTCACCAAGGTCTTGCCATCATTCTGCAATATCTGGCGGATGCGTTGCAGCTTGGCCAGCATCAGATCAACAAAACTCTCCTGGCTCATTTCCCGCCATGCTTCGCCATAATCATGATTTTTATCGAGCATCAGCAATTGCGCCTTTGCAATTTTATCGTTGTACAGTTCCATTACTTTTTCAACCGACAACTCGTCATTTTCACTTGGGGGAAGCTCCAGTTGAATCAATCCCATCACCGCATAATTTAAAATGCCTTTGAACTCAGATGCAATTGTATCACCGATCTTTTGTTCCTGTTTTTCCTGGATGGTACGGATGCGTTTTGCCTTGATGTAGATCTGATCAACAATAGAAATGGTTCTGTACACCCTCCACGAAGTCCCATAATCACTCGTCTTCTTTTTAAAAATATCCCTGCATTGATTCACTGCCTGCGTATATTGCTCAATCGTATTCATGAATGGTTCAAAATTGTTTCGTTAATTCGTGATACAGAGCCTTGGCAACGTATCAGCTAAGTTCCCAAAAATACAATGTACACACTCAACTGCAAAGGAAGATTATTGATGCTGGAGAAACCAGTGGTAATGGGTATTCTCAACATTACACCTGATTCATTTTACAGTGGCAGCCGGATTGATCAAAAAGATGTAGTGGAAAAAGCCGGACAAATGATCACAGAAGGTGCCGCCATTCTGGATATCGGTGGGCAAAGTACACGCCCCGGCAGTAATCGTTTAACAGCAGCAGAAGAGTTGAGCAGAGTGTTGCCTGTTATAAAAATCATCAAAGAAAACTACCCTTCGGTTATTTTATCTATCGACACCTATCACGCAACCGTAGCAAAAGAAACCGTTGCTGCAGGAATTGATATGGTAAACGACATCAGTGCAGGCGATATGGATGTAAACATGCTTTCAACAGTGGCTTCTTTAAACGTTCCGTTCATTGCCATGCACATGCAGGGTACGCCCGATACCATGCAGGATAAACCAATGTACGAAAATGTAACAACGGAAGTAGTGAATTACTTTATTCAGAAAACAACTGCTTGTAAAGAAGCTGGTATAAAAGACATCATCATTGACCCCGGCTTTGGATTTGGCAAAACCATCAATCATAATTTTCAATTGTTGAAACAACTGGAAGTGTTTCAGATGTTCAATGTGCCGGTGCTGGCAGGGTTGAGCCGCAAATCAACCATCTGGAAAACATTGCAGATTACACCGGAAGAAGCATTGAACGGTACAACTGTGTTAAACACAATCGCTCTTACAAAAGGCGCATCGATTCTTCGTGTGCATGATGTAAAAGAAGCAGTGGAAGCCATTCAACTTTACGAGGCTTACTGCAACGCATAACCGAAAACGGAGCAGCTACACATCAAATAAAAAGGAGACAGTAAACTGTCTCCTTTTCTATTAGTTCCGGATCGAATCTTATTGTTGTCCGTTCGGGCTCGATGGAGCTCCTTTAGGCGCAGCTGGAGGCGTTGGCGCACCAATGCTCAACACTTCAATTTCGAAAATGAGGTTATCGTATGGTTTGATCTTGGGAGGTGAACCCTGCATACCGTACGCAAGCATCGAAGGGATGTAAGCTTTTACTTTACCACCCACAGCTACCTGCTTTACTGCATCTTCAAAACCAGGAATACTTCCCTGCTGACCAATTACCAACGGTAACGGATCAACATGTCCAAAGCTTGTATCTACGTTTGAATCAAACTTTGTTCCGTCGAAATTCATACCGGTGTATTTAATCATTACCTGCTGACCACTATCGGGTTTTGCACCAGTACCTGCATTCAGCACTTCAACATAAGTACCCAGTGCCGTTTTTGTAGCAGTGATGTTTTTTGATTTCAGGTATGCTTCCACATCTTTAAACTCCCTTGTTTTCTGCGCTTCCATTTCAGCATTGAACTCGTTCTGTGCTTCGGTAATGTCGGCCATTACTTTTGTGATGCGGAGTGTGATGGTGATCTTATCACCTTTCTTCATACCCGGAGGCATTTGACCCATGTTGAGTTTCGCAATTGAATCTGCACTCTGTACAATCACGGCACTGTCGCCTGCTTTCATCATTGGAATAATTTCAGAAAGATCGTATGGACGACCCACACTGTCAACCGCAGTAAACGCAGGGATCTTACCATATGAATTATAGGTAACAGAATCTTTTTGTTTTACAATAGCGTTGAATTTGATAAAAGAGCCGGGCTTCAGCGGGGCACCCTTTCCATCAGAAATGATCTTGTACAGCAAGCCGCTCTTTGCTTTCTTGAAAGAACCGCCACCACAACTTGCCAGCACTACTACGGCCAGCACAGCTGCAAAAATTGATTGAATTGTCTTCATTGTTTGTTTTTAAAACGTTTCTAACTGCGATTTATAGTTTTGAATAACATCTTTGAATTTACGAAGTGTTGCATCCAGGCTATCATCGGTTTCACCGCCTGCTGCGTTGAAATGCCCTCCCCCGTTAAAATGTTGCCGGGCAAATGTATTGCAATCAAAGTCACCTTTGCTGCGGAAGCTCCATTTTCTTTTTTCATCCCTGTCAATCACAATACAGGCCAGTTTAATACCCTGTATGCCTAACGGATAGTTTACCAGGCCTTCGGTATCACCGGTTTTGATCTGGTAACGGAGCAGATCCTGCTTGGTAACCCAGATGAGGGCTGTATTCAACTGGTAATCAATCTCCAGCCTGTTGGTAAGCACATGGCCGATAAACCGGAAGCGGTTTTCGAGAAAGTTGTCGTAAATATTTTCGTGAATCTGGGTATGTTCCAGTCCGCGGCGTTTAAAATCGGCCACCATTTCAAACACGGTTGCAGATGCAGAAGCAAAGCGGAAACTGCCGGTATCGCCGATCACACCTGCGTACAAACAACGCATCATATCCATATTCAGCTTATCAGCATGTCCGCTTTTTACAATAAAATCATACACCATCTCACAGGTTGAGCTTTTCGATGTATCACTTACGCCATACGCAAACACTTCAGTTTGCGGTTCACGGTGGTGATCGATCAAAATACGTTGCCCTTTCGCCTGTTCAATTACCGGGGCCATCCGCTTTATCCGGTTCAATGCATTGAAGTCGAGACAAAAGATCAGATCCGCATCATTTATAATGGTATTGCTTTTGTCAATGGTGATCTCGTAATTCAACACCGTTTCGCAGCCGGGCATCCAGTCAAGAAAACCGGCCCAGTTGGTTGGCGAAATTACCTGAACCGTATGGCCCAGTTGAATAAGTAAATGATATAACCCAAGCGATGAGCCCATTGCATCGGGATCGGGCTTTTGATGGGTGGTAATCACCACCTTGGCGGGTGTATCTAATAATGGATATAATTCGTTGATTGCTTGCATAACGGCGGTTGCAAATGTAGGGGAAATGGAGAAGTTATGAGGTAAGAGTTATGGGTTACGGGTTCGGAGCAGTTCAAATTTTGTATTTCATCCATTTTGTATTATGTCTGCCTTGTAGACTGTATTTCTGGATTTTGGATTTTCTTCTTGTGCGTTGTCCCTTTCACCTTGTACCTTACTCCTTCTCCCTTATCTTTGCGCCGCAAAAACAAAGAATATCATGAGCAATCGTACGTTTACAATGATCAAGCCCGACGCAATGAAGAACGGTCATGCCGGTGCTATTTTAGACAAAATTATTAAAGCAGGTTTCCGTGTAGTGGCGTTGAAACAAACAAAACTGTCGGCCGAAAGAGCAGGTGAATTTTATGCCATACATAAAGAGCGTCCGTTTTTTGGAGAGCTGGTTGAGTTCATGAGCAGTGGTGTGATTATCGCAGCTATTCTCGAAAAAGACAATGCTGTGTCCGATTTCCGCACACTTATTGGCGCAACCGATCCTGCAAAAGCTGATGAAGGAACCATCCGTAAATTGTTTGCAACATCGGTTGGCGAAAATGCAGTGCATGGAAGTGACAGTGATGCGAATGCTGTAATTGAAGGAAACTTTTTCTTCAGTGGATTAGAGCAGAATTAATTCCTGTTTTTTTCAATAAGTGATCCCTCTTATTTTTTTGAATGAGAGGGATCTTTTTTTTAAACATAGTTGTGTGTGTTGGGTTTGTTTTTTTATACTTGCGTACGAATCCTAAAACAACAATCAACATGAAAAGCATCTTTGTATTGCTTTTGATAACAGTTACTGTTATTCATACCCACGCACAAAAAGTTCCTTCCTTCGGAAAAATTGACAAAGCTGAATTTGCAACAAAAGATTGCAGCTACGATAAAGAAGCCATTGCAGAATATCTTCTCGATATTGCAGAAGTGAGATATTACTTCACCTCATCTGACTTTGTAAACGAAACAACCAATCGAGTACGCATCAAAATACTAAATGAAAAAGCAGTAGATCTTGCAAACGTACGTATCCCTTACTACAGTGTGGGAACTGCACAACGCATCCGCAACATTGAAGGTTATACCTACAACCTCAATGCAAATGGTGAAGTGGAAACTACAAAGCTGGAAAAGAAATCGGTGATGGAACAAAAGCTCAGCAGCGAAAGTGAAATGATGGTGTTTACATTACCCAATGTAAAAGTGGGAAGCATCATTGAATATCGTTATGAAGACAGCAAACGGAATTCAATTGAAATTGAAGACTGGATCTTTCAGCGCCCACATCCTGTTCGTTACAGCGAATACAATGTGGAAATTCCATCTGTTCTTGAATTTACTTATCTCATCCGCAGAACATTGCCGGTAAAAGAATCCACTGAGGGTATTAATAAGGTGAAACGTTTTGTAATGACCAATATTCCCGGGCTGGACCGTGAACCGTACATGAGCAGTACCAAAGATTATCTGCAACGCATCGATTTTCAGTTACGGGCCATCAATGGTCAACCAAGAATGACTACCTGGCCGCAACTAACTGAGCAACTGTTAGACAATGATTATTTCGGACAACAGCTTCGTAAAAATGTATTCAAAGGCACAAGTTTGCAAGACGATCTGAAAACTATTACTGATCCATACCAGCGACTAGTTGCTGTGTTGAACTTTGTAAAAAAAGAAGTAGCATGGAATGGTAAAACCAGCCGCTGGAGCGATGAAGGTGTAAAGAACGCATTGGAAAAACACAGCGGCAACAGTGCCGATATGAATTTATTATTGGTTAACCTGTTGCGTGAAGCAGACATTAAAGCGTATCCCGTTTTAGTAAGCACACGCACCAATGGAAAAGTAAATACGGCCTACCCGTTCCTGTATCAGTTCAACGATGTGTATGTGTATGCCGAAGCCAATAACAAACCGTATATCCTGGATGCAACCAACTATACCAATCCTCCTTTTATAACACCTTGGGATGTACAATTTACGGAAGGCTTCCTGGTTGATAAACAGATGGGACAGTTCATTGCAATGGGCGATGTACAGCATCGTTTTCGTTTGATCACGTCGATTTTAGGTGAAATTGATACAGATGGAAAAGTAAAGGGCGTTGCCAATATAATTGCACACGAATATGCAAAGAATGAACGGATGCGTTCGCTCCGCCGTGGAGAAAAAGAATACCTGTCAACCTACTTCAGTAAACCACACCCTGAGTTTACATTTGACTCGCTTACCTATAAAAACGAAAAGAACGACAGTCTGCCACTCGAAAACATTGTACACTTTCAAGGCACACTCAACAGCAGTGGCGATTATCTTTTTTATTCGCCAAACTTTTTGATGGAACTGGAAACAAACGATTTTATTTCGGACAAACGGTTTAC
>CAYMSG010000250.1:0-6096 GCA_964392955.1 uncultured Chitinophagaceae bacterium
TATTGAAGGTAACGCAGGCGATCAGGTTGAATTTTCTGATGTATTGTTTGTTGATACCGATGGTAACATCAGCGCAGGCGCTGATGCGAAGGTGAAAGTGAAAGCAGAAATTATTGCTGAAAGAAAAGGCAAAACAGTGATTGCGTTTAAAATGAAACGTCGGAAAGGTTTCCGTAAAAAGAAAGGACACCGTACGCTTTACACGCAAATTAAAGTAACAGGTATTGCGTAACAACGTGTTGTTGAATGATTCAACAATCGAGTGTATAATTATTCAAAACGTCAAATTGTAATAAAATGGCACATAAAAAAGGTGAAGGTAGTGTAAAGAACGGTCGTGATTCACAAAGCAAACGCCTTGGTGTAAAGATCTATGGCGGACAACCTGCTGCAGCCGGAAACATCATTATCCGCCAGCGTGGAACTGTTTATCATCCTGGTAAAAATGTTGGTGTTGGAAGAGACTTCACCATCTTTGCATTAGCTGATGGACTCGTAGAATTCAAAAAAGGAAAAGACAATAAGACTTTCGTTTCTGTTGCCCCCGTTGAAGCAGGTGCTTAAAAAAATTTTTTTAAATAAAAAATTTTTTTATTTTTACCCTGTTAAGTTTTTTTACTAATCATTAAATTCTACAAAAATGGCAACAAAAAAGAAAGCCGCTAAAAAAGCTGCTCCTAAAAAAGCTGCGAAAAAAGCTGCTCCTAAGAAAGCTGCAAAGAAAGCTGCTCCTAAAAAGAAAGCTGCTAAAAAAGCTGCTCCTAAAAAGAAAGCTGCTAAAAAAGCCGCTAAGAAAAAATAAGATTCTAACGAATCAAAAAAGAAACCTCCTGATTTCAGGAGGTTTTTATTTTTAGCGACTGTTTGTGTTGATTACTGTTGGAACTTATTTGATACGAAACAAACTGTCGGCAAACTCATGTTTGTCGAATACCAGCAGGTCTTCCACTTTTTCACCCACACCAATAAACTTTACCGGAATCTGAAACTGGTGTGCAATGGCCAACACTACCCCACCTTTTGCGGTGCCGTCCAGTTTAGTGATCACCATACCGGTAACATCGGTTGCTGCTGTAAATTGTTTCGCCTGTTCAATTGCATTTTGTCCGGTTGAACCATCGAGGACCAGCAACACATCATGTGGAGCATCGGGAATTACTTTTTGAATAACACGTTTGATCTTACTCAACTCTTCCATCAAATGTGTTTTGGTATGAAGCCGTCCAGCTGTATCAATGATGAGGACATCAATATCCTTCGCCACGGCACTGTTCACTGCATCAAATGCAACAGAGGCAGGGTCACTTCCCATTTCCCGCTTTACAATGGGTACACCTGCCCGTTCGCTCCAGATCGTTAACTGATCTACCGCTGCTGCCCGAAACGTATCAGCAGCTCCCAGCATTACTTTTTTACCAGCCTGTGTAAAATGATGGGCCAGTTTACCGATGGTGGTTGTTTTACCAACACCATTCACTCCCACGATCATTAATACAAATGGTTTTTTTCCTTTGGGCAGATCGAAATTTGAATACGTAGTATCAGCCGGCGCATCTACCAGCATACTTTCAATTTCCTGTTGGAGTATGGAATTGAGTTCGGAGGTGTTGATGTATTTATCTCTTGCTACCCTTGCTTCAATGCGTTCAATGATGGCAACGGTTGTTTCAATGCCTACATCGGCGCTCACCAATGCTTCTTCCAGGTTATCCAGCACTTCCGTATCAACCGTGCTTTTACCTGCAACGGCTCTTGCAATTTTCCCTAAAAATCCTTCTTTGGTTTTTTCCAACCCCTGATCCAGACTTTCTTTTTCCTTCTTACCGAATAATTTTCCAAAAAAACCCATGATTCTGTTTTTACAATATTACAACGAAACACGCAGCATATAGAAACAACAAAGCCGCTCCATGTTTGGTGAACTTGGAACAGCTTTGAATATACTGATCAGGTATAAGTTTATTTTGAGGCCAGGTAATCTTTCACCTTATCCTTGTGCACAATTTGTTCTTTGAACGTGTATGCACCTGACTTCGGGCTGCGTTCAGCACGAATTACTTTTGTCCAGTTTTTTGATTCAGCCGCTGCTTTAGCGTCTTTGATCTTTGCGTTCTTTGAAGCTGCTTTTGCCATGACTTCTTAATTTTTAACCCGGTGGGTTAGTTTTAGTAATTCAAATGTGTTCGAAACACATTATTTGATTTCTTTGTGCGTAGTTACCTTTTTCAGGATCGGGTTGAACTTTTTCAACTCCAAACGCTCAGGTGTGTTCTTTTTATTCTTGGTAGTGATATAGCGGCTTGTACCGGGCTGGCCCGATGTTTTGTGCTCTGTACACTCCAGGATTACCTGAACACGATTACCTTTCTTTGCCATTGTGCTCTGTTTAAAATATGTTTCTTAAATATGTACTCCCTTTTCTCTTAACTCTTTCACTACGCTGTACAAACCATTTTTGTTGATTGTACGGATCGCTTCAGCAGAAACCTTCAGCGTAACCCACTTATCTTCTTCAGCAAGGAAGAAACGTTTGGTTTGCAGGTTCGGCAAAAAACGACGCTTGGTCTTAATATTTGAGTGCGACACCTTGTTTCCACCAACCGGCACTTTTCCTGTAAGCTGACAAACTCTAGCCATGATACAAATTTTTTGGACGGCAAAGGTAGGAGAATTCGACTAAAAAAAGGAAATTAAATCACAATTTTCTTTCCCCTTTTTTACCCGCCTTTTGTGCAGAATGGCAAATGTGCAGCATATTTCCATAGGTTTGCGGATAAATTGAGATTATTTATGGCAGATCATGTAGTTACGACCCGTTTTGAAGGCGGCATGCGCTTTACCAGTCACCTCGACAATCATACCATTATTATAGATACGCCCGAAAATGACGGTGGCACCGATATGGGGCCACGCCCGAAAAAGCTGATGCTCTCCTCCCTTGCCGGCTGTACCGGCATTGATGTGGTGAGTATGCTGAACAAAATGCGGGTGGAGTTCAGCGATTTCAGCATGGATGTGGAAGCTGATCTTACAGAAGAAACGCCCAAAACCTACGAATGGGTAAAGATTACATACAGGATCAAGGTAAAAGAAGAAGACCAGGAAAAGGTACAGCGGGCAGTAAGTATGTCGAAAGAAAAGTATTGTGGTGTAAGCGCCATGTTCTCCACTTTTGCTGATATGGAATACGAGATCGAATACCTGTAAGAAAAGTCTGAACAATTAATCGTTTACTGAACAAGTGGCTTCCTTATTTTTGCCGCCATGGCAAAAGCAGGATCGGATACTCCATTGATGCAGCAACACCGGGCCATTAAAGCCAAATACCCGGATGCTATTTTACTCTTCAGGGTAGGTGATTTTTATGAAACCTTTGGTGAAGACGCTATCCTTTCTTCGCAGATATTGGGTATTACCTTAACCAAACGGAACAATGGTTCGGCTTCCAGCAACGAACTGGCGGGTTTTCCGCATCATGCATTGGATACGTATTTACACAAGCTGGTGAAAGCCGGGCATCGTGTTGCCATCTGCGATCAGTTAGAAGATCCGAAGCAGGCAAAAGGAATTGTAAAACGAGGTGTAACTGAATTACTATCGCCCGGTACTGCTACCAACGATAAACTGCTGGAGCATAACAGTAATAATTTCCTGGCTGCCATTCATGAACAGAACGATCAATATGGGCTGGCGTTTACCGATATCAGCACCGGTGAGTTTTTTGTAGCGGAAGGAAACCGGGAGTATGCCGATAAATTACTGCAAAGTTTAAAACCTGCGGAAGTTGTTTTTCAACGTAACAAACAAAAACAATTCAAAGAACATTTCGGTACAAAGTTTTATACCTACCACCTGGAAGAATGGATCTTTGCTGAAGCTTACACCACAGAGTTACTGCTCAAACATTTTCAAACACATTCACTCAAAGGTTTCGGTATTGAATCATTCACGCTTGGCAGTATTGCTGCCGGCGCAGTGTTGCACTACCTGCGGGATACAGAGCATCCCAACCTGAATCATATCACTTCCTTACAACGGCTTGATGAAGCTGATTATTTATGGATGGACCGTTTTACGATCCGTAACCTTGAATTAATCGGCAGCAATGCCGATGGAGGCAATTCATTATTAAAAGTTATGGACAACACCGTTTCGCCGATGGGTGCACGTTTGATGCGCCGTTGGATGATGTTGCCCTTGAAAGACAGTGAACGGATCAATGAACGGCTGGATGCTGTTCAATCATTATTGCTGGAACCGGAATTAAAAAAACAATTACAATCGCTCATAAAACAATGTGGCGATGTGGAACGATTGGTTGCCAAACTTCCATTGAAGAAAATCAACCCACGTGAAATTCTTCACCTGGCAAAAGGATTGGGTTTTGCAGAAAAGATCAAAGAACAATGCAGCACCTCTTCCAACAATTTCCTGAAACGTTTAAGCGACACTATTAACCCCTGCCACTACATTGCAGAAAAAATTTTAAAGGAAGTAGTGGAGAATCCTCCCGTGATGATCAGCAAAGGAGATGTGATCCGTGATGGCATCAACAGTGAATTAGACGAGTTGCGCCGCATTGCTCATCATGGCAAAGAATATTTACTGGAGATACAACAACGGGAAAGTGAAGCAACCGGTATCCCCTCTTTAAAAATTGCATTCAATAATGTGTTTGGTTATTACCTGGAAGTGACCAATACACATAAGAATAAAGTGCCGGCCGAATGGACGAGGAAGCAAACGCTTGCCAATGCCGAGCGTTACATTACACCCGAACTGAAAGAGTACGAAGAGAAAATTATTGGTGCCGAAGAAAAGATTCTGAAGATCGAAACCGAACTGTTTGAAAAAATATTATTGGAGCTGCAGGAGTACATCGGACCGATCCAAACCAACGGACAGGTAATGGCTATGTTGGATTGCCTTGGTTGTTTTGCCGAAAATGCATTACAGTTCAAATATATTCGCCCGCAAATACATGATGGTGCTGAACTTGTGTTGAAAGATGCAAGACACCCGGTGATTGAACGAAACCTGCCCGTTGGTGAACCGTATATTTCAAACGATCTGCTGCTGGATAAAGAACAACAGCAAATCATTATTCTCACGGGGCCTAACATGAGTGGTAAAAGTGCATTGCTTCGGCAAACGGGTTTAATCGTACTGATGGCACACATGGGAAGTTTTGTACCGGCATCTGCAGCCAGCATTCCGTTGACCGATAAAATATTTACAAGAGTTGGTGCCAGCGATAATTTAAGTGGCGGCGAAAGTACATTCATGGTAGAGATGAATGAAACCGCCAGTATCATTAATAATCTTTCAGCAAGAAGTTTGATTCTGTTAGATGAAATTGGCCGGGGTACTTCCACCTACGATGGTATTTCCATTGCCTGGAGTATTGCCGAATTTTTACATCAGTCGGTTCATCAACCCAAAACATTATTTGCAACACACTATCACGAATTGAATGAGCTGGAAGAAAAGTTTCCACGCATTAAGAATTATCATATCACCAATAAAGAAGTGGGCAACAAAGTCATTTTTTTACGTAAGCTGGCACCCGGCGGCAGCACCCACAGCTTCGGTATCCATGTAGCAAAAATGGCGGGTATGCCTGTTACACTGATCAACCGTGCCAATGAAATTCTAAAACAACTCGAGGAACAGCGAAGCAGTAACGATATCAAAGACCAGCTGAAACAATTACCCACACAAAAATTACAATTAAACATTTTTGATATTCATTCGCAAACCTTCGATGAAATACGCACAATGCTGGATGGGATCGATATTAACCGGTTAACTCCGGTAGAGGCCTTGTTAAAATTGCAGGAAATCAAACAACGGTTGAACTGATTTGGAATTATCATATTTCGTTCTACAATACATATCAAAGCGCTGGCTTACTTTAGTGCCGGATGATTGTTCGATTCAAACAAAAAAATTTTAAAACCTGGATACAGGAACTTTGCAAAGCAGCCGGAACCGATGCAAAGAATAACTTGTTTACGCTTCCCGATGCATTTGGCAAAGGCTATTGTTTTGCCGACAGTATAGACCGTTCTTTTTCCTATGTGTTGATGAATGTTG
>CAYMSG010000251.1:0-6091 GCA_964392955.1 uncultured Chitinophagaceae bacterium
AATAGAATGCTTGTTTAAATATGCGATGAAAACCTATTTTTAAATCCAATTAAATCCGTACCCCATGAAGAAAACAATCGCTTACGCTATTTTACTTGTAAGCTTCTTTTATCTGAGCTCCTGTACAAGATCCCTGTCGCCCTATGAAGCTGCTCATGGATCATATCGCAAGTGTATGCGTATCAGATAAATAAAAAACTCCCGGTATTTGCCGGGAGTTTTTTTGCAGGGAACATTTATTTTCCGTTTACATAATCTTTTAAATACACACAGGTAGTAAATACTTCGGTAAATGTTTTTGTTTGCCGGTAATCTTCTACAAACGCTGCAAAGTGTTTATTCTTACGTATCTCTTTTGCATACAATTCATTTGCTTTTTCATACGCATCATAATCAGCAAATGATTCGTACATTGGAATTGCATGTTGCTTTTGCGCACACTTGGCAGCCATGAACATACAACGGGCTTTAAAATTCTGATCAGCAGTTAATTCCTTTGCTTTCAGATAGAATTGCTCGGCTGCAAACACACCATAATACTCCCATTGCCAATCTTCTTTTTTGATATTGCTTTTTAAACCATCCCCACTGCTCCAGGCATATTCCTGTAACATCCAGCTATTGCCCCAGTAACTGGATTGGTAAATACCATTGGCCATTTGGAAATATGCTTTTGCCTTTTCTTCATTTGTTGCTGCAGCAGTTTGCTGTGCAAGCTGTTTCATTTTTCGTACATACTCCAGCTTGGTATATTTTACATTGTCCTGGTCGGTAGGGGCATGTGTATCGTATAACAGATCAGCAAACGGATTGGCAGCGAGGTAAGTAGCATACGGTTCTTTTTTATAATAGGAAGCCGGTATTTGTTTCAGCCAGCGTTCTGCATTGGTCCAGTCTCGTTCACGCAGGTAAGTTGTGCCGGCAATATCACTTACATCATCTTTGGAAAACTGATTGCGTGTTACGAGGTATTGTTCCCATTTCGATTTTGTGGAAGATTGCATTAAAGTATACAACGTCTCCACTTCGTTACTGTTCATCTTCGTACGTAGAAATGAAATTGCATCCCCGCTCCGGTAAGCATACATTTCTGCGTCTCCTTCATACGGCATGTACATCATCTTGTCAGCACAGCCCAACGTTAAAGCAGTTTTGGAAGCATCTTTTTGTTTGCTGTATTGTACAGCCAGGATTTCGGTAAACAGGTTGCGATAAAACTTTCGCCACTCTTCATCTTTTTTTGCTTTGCCTTCGAGCCATTCAACTGTTGGTAATAGTTCTTCTTCAAACGTAGCATCGAGTTTTCCTTTTTCGTTGATGCTGACCAACAGGCTGGTGAGCATCCATTGATCTTTTACTGCTGCTGATAAGGGCATCTCTTTTGCACTACGCAGATACTCCCGTGCCTGTTTCAAATCTTTGCTCATATAGGCAGCATATGCAGCAGCAACTTCGAACAGCCCACGGTTGGCTACACGGTTGTCTTGTGCCAGTTGATGATAGAAACTGATCATCTCTTTGGTTTGCTGTTCGCTTTCAATGTACAAACTGTCGTAGTTAGGGTTGTCGTAATCCCAGTTGAATAAATTCCAGGAGTACATCAGTTTTTTTCCTTTGAGTTGCTGAATAGAAGGATGCAGATATTTTTCTTCCAGCTTGTTGATTTCACGGATACTTACTAATTCAAGTAAAGGTGATGCCGGGTCCAGTTGATAAATTGCCTTCAGCTCCGGTAAATTATTCACCAAGCTGTTGAAGGCATAAACAGCAATCACATTTGCTTTCTCCTTATTGGTTTTGCAGTAGTTCAGCACTGCTTCTTTTGTTACTGTTTTGGTTCCCTCTTCATCTCTTGTACTGAAGGTGAAACTCAAGTAATTGCTTTTTCGTTTCACCACATTAGTGGCACAAAGCTGGCTAAACATGTATGCTGCTTCTGCATTGTTGCCAAGTTTGTACATCGCTCCGGCTTTTAATGCAAGCGACAGTTCCTGCAATACACTGTTTGTTTGGTTGGGCTTGATATATGTGTCATAATAGCTGATGCAGGCTTTGTATTGCTCGCTGTAATGCGCCAACCGTGTAACCTGGTAACCATAGCGAAGTTTAATGAAATCATTTTTGGCAGCAGTCCAGAGTTGAATGCCATTTTTAATAAGACGGCTCATTTTTGCATCATCACGGGTTCGTTCTTCCCACAGATCTTCATCACCCGTTACAAATGGTTCTGCCTGTTTGGAAAACATGAGATAACCCAACGCTTCCAGGTCTTTACTTTGTAAGAACCATTTGGTAAAACTGTTTTGCTTTACCGAATCAGGAATTGTTAATGGTTGTTTCTTTTCAATATGATAATACAGGTTACTCAGTTGTTTGTAACTGTATTTTAATACAAAGGCTTGTACATCTTTTTTGCTGGCTTTGTTTGCTGCGTAAGTGGTCCACTCTGCACTGGTTGCTTCTTTGGTACTTACCGGTTCTTCTTCATCGTATAAAAAACGATAGCCGGTGTAATAGAACGGTCGGTAACTGTTATCGTCCTGCAATCGTTGAGAAAAAAAGGATGTATAATAGTCATACGGATCTGCATCCGGTCCGCAACCAATAATATTTTGCGGAAAGCAGAGCAAACAACTACTGATTAAAACTGCGATAAATTGTTTCCAGTTCATGAATGGGGTGTTTCGTTAAAAGTAAAGGATCGAGATGATAAAATGAAACAGTGAAATGTTGATTTTGTGGTGGCAATTGCCGGAGAATATAATCGGCTGCCTGCAACAACTCATCGGCTGTATTTTCTTCGAACCGTAATTGATCTTGCCGTTGAAAACTGATGCCTTTCAAAACAGTATCTTTTTGAAAGGTAAATTGGTTTTGTTGCCACACGCCTGTACTGCTATTCAATTCCTCTTTTTGGATGGCGTACACAATTCCTTTATACGCAGCAGTACGATACAACACATACCAGTGAAAAACGGGTAATGCATAATCTAACTGTAACGGATAACCGGACAAGCCGCCCAGGTATTTTTTCAACTCATCTACTTCCAGAATTGAATTGTTGGTAGCGGGATTTTTGAGGTTGCCCATATTATAACACATCAGCAAACCACGATCAACTGGCGGAATACCCGACTTGCTGCTGAATTTCACCTGGTGTAATCGAATGGTTGCTGAAAGAGCGGCTGTATCTGCAAACGAGTTTGTATCAGTAATCATCAACTGTTTTACTGTTCTCAGCAGGTTGAAGTAGGTTTCTTTCGTTGTAGCCGTCCAGTCACAATCCAGTTGAAATTCGGGTACCTGTTTCAGTTGTTGCTTTTGCAACATCGCAGTAAGCAACGTTGTGATTTTGGTTGCAAGTGCTTTACTGCCTGCCGTATCAAGTTTGGTTAACGCTTCGTTGGTAATGAATACAACCGGGATCAGTTGCACCTGTTGTTGCCTGAGTTGCTGAAGTGATGCAGAATCAACCGACAGTTTTGCTACAGGTTGTGGAGATGATGTTTCTTCGTTCCATTCTACATCAAAAAACTTCACATACAATTTCT
Organism: uncultured Chitinophagaceae bacterium; assembly: GCA_964392955.1. Taxonomy (GTDB): domain Bacteria; phylum Bacteroidota; class Bacteroidia; order Chitinophagales; family Chitinophagaceae; genus Lacibacter. The sequence continues at coordinate 3,552 of CAYMSG010000251.1, forward strand.
TTACCTGCAGCTGCTGCAACGCTGCTGTTTCAGTTGGTGATACCTGCAGCCTGCTCTTCCAGTAGTAAAAACCTCTTTCGACGAACCGCTGCGATGTTATTGGCTGTTTACAGGCGACTGCAAAAATTAATACGCATATAACAGGAAACCAACGGCAGAAACCGGTAATCAAACAAACTTTATTTACTTTGCAGCTTTCGAACACTTACTTCCAACTTTATACACGAATTTATGAGAAGCTGTTCTTGTTTCGCATACCTGCCGGTACTGATTTTTTTTATATCGATCACAGCCAATGCACAATTAATAAGCGGCCCTATGCTTGGCCCGGTTGAATTGCGTACGGCCAAGTTGTGGATTGAAGTAAAACCCGGCAGCAGTGCAGATCTGTGGGTATGGAAAAAAGGCCAACCTGCAACAGCCAAACGCATCAGTAAAAAAACAACAGCCGATCAATGGTTTGCGCCTTTGCAGTTTGATGTGGTGAATCTTGAATTGAATACAACATACGAATATCAATTCATCATTAACAATATCGCCAATCGCAAACCAACAAAAGCTGACGGTTCGTTCACCACAAAAGAATTATGGCAATGGCGGAAGCCGGCTCCCGATTTTTCATTCTTAACAGGTTCCTGTGCGTACATCAACGAGCCGCCAATTGACCGACCGGGCAAGCCATATGGTGGCGATTCAAGTATCTTCGAAAGCATGGCGAAAGAAAAAGCGGCATTCATGTTGTGGATGGGCGATAACTGGTACACTCGTGAAGTTGATTTTTATGATGAATGGGGTTTATGGAACAGGGCAAGTCATGATCGTTCAGTGCCGGTGCTGCAAAATTTTTTAAAGTCAACATCACACTATGCCATGTGGGATGATCATGATTATGGTCCCAACGATATGGGGAAGAATTATATTTTAAAAAATACATCCCGCAATGTGTTTACCAATTACTGGCTCAACACATCGTACGGGATGAATGGACAGGGTGTTTATTCAATGATCAGTTATGCCGATGTGGATATATTTATGATGGATGATCGCTGGTGGCGAAGTGCAGATAACATGAAAGATTCAATTGATGGAAAACCAAATGCTAATAAGTTGATGTGGGGGAAAGAGCAAATGGAATGGTTGAAAAATTCATTGTTGTACAGTAAAGCACCCTTTAAAATTATTGCTAATGGAAGCCAGGTGCTCAATCCTGTTTCACCCTTTGATAAATTGCTGAACTGCCCGGCTGAGTACAATGAGTTGATGAAGTTTTTACAGGAAAACAAAATTACCGGTGTGTTGTTTATGAGTGGCGATCGTCATCACAGTGAAGTGATCAAAGTAAACCGGCAGGGAGCTTATCCTTTATACGATGTAACCGTTTCTCCTTTAACAGCCGGTACACATAAGTTTGGTGGGGCAGAAGCAAACAATCCCTATCGTGTATTTGGATTAGATGAAAAACAGAATTACGGAAAGTTTAGTTTCAGTGGTGCAAGAGGGCAACGGAAACTCACGGTTGAATTTTTTGGAGTAAAAGGAGATAAGCTGGGCGAATGGAGTGTAAGCGAAAATGAATTGAAGTACCCACGTTAACAATTGTAAATTTTGATAAGTACATTGCATCATGACTATTTCGTTTCGGTACGATCGTAAAAAAGTAATCCAGGCGCTGCGGTATCATTTTATTTCAAAAAAAGAAATACGTATCCTCATTATTCTGGTGAATGTTTTCGCCTTGTTTGCAGCGGCCATGTTTTTCTGGAAAAAGATTGCACCGGTCGCTTTTCTGATGAGTTCGTTTCTCTGGTTCTCATTAATGATTGCCTTGTGGTTTATTCTTCCGTTTACGGTGTACAGTCGTGCAAAGACATTTCGGGATTCATTTAGTCTTACATTTCTCGATACCTATATGCACCTTGAAAATCCCAATGGCAGTAAAAACTGGAACTACAATTCGTTCAAATACTATATTGAAACACCTAACTTTTTTCACCTGTATATTGATGACCGTTCTTTTTTCCTGATACCTAAAGATGCGTTTGCCGATACAGATGCTACACACAATACCCGGTTACTGCTGCGGGAAAAAATTGGACAGAAGTAAGTGGCAGGCCTGTCAAAATCGTAAAGGCAGAAGGCGTTTCCAAAAAAAAATAATATAAGAAGGGTTATCCATGGGGTAACCCTTCTTATATTGAAAAACAACAAGTTGTGTTTTTTACTTGCAGAATTTACTGTTTTTGAATCGAAAAAATCCGTTAAGGGCTTGCATACGTAAGTTCTACACATTATGTTTGTGATCGATTAAGTAAATACCCTTAGAAAACGAATAGATCCGAACCGTGTAAAAAAACCAATACTTCTTGTACATCTCTGTACACTAATTATTCCAACCGGTTTTCTTCTTTTCTTTTTTAAGGTATGCTCACCAGAGCAGACATTTAGTTAATACGTACCGTACCTAAAAGAGATCGAATGAAAACAACTGTACCCGTACTATTCCTGTTGTTTGCAACAATGTTTGCAAATGCACAAAGCAG
>CAYMSG010000252.1:0-6077 GCA_964392955.1 uncultured Chitinophagaceae bacterium
TAAAGTAAACCCACATTTTGCTATTATCTGAAAGTGTAGTTAAAAGTTCGCCTTCTTCAATTAAGCTGCCTAAACGCTTTTCAAAACGATCCATAATTCCATCGAACGGAGCACGGATTTCTGTAAAACCTAAATGCGCCTCTGCCAATGCCAGTTCCGCTTTGGCTTTATCAAGTCTGGCTTTTGCCAGTGCCAGTTCGTTGGGCGATACAACGTTGTTATCGGCAAGGCTTTTGGTGTTTTTGTATTCAATGTCGGCAAACTCCATTTCGGCTTTTGCTTTGGCAACTTCTGCCTGGTAAACAAGCGGCATAATTTTAAACAACAGTGTACCTTTTCGTACAAACTGTCCTTCATCTACAAAAATCTTTTCCAGGTAACCACGTTCCTGCGAACGAATTTCGATGTGGCTGGATGATTGTACCTGGCCAACATATTCCTTATAGATAACCGTATCTTTTACAATAGGACTCGTAACTAAAAATATACTCTCTTCTGCTTTCTCATGTGTTTTATGCGCACAGGATGAAAACAGAGCTGCCACTACCAGAAGGGCAGGAAAAACGATCTTCTTCATTCAACTATTTTTATGATTGATAAATATGAAATCACGCATTCGTTCAACTACGCCGAATGCTTCATTGGAAACATGCTTACATGTGTAATAACATAGAAAGCAAACAGTAAATAAAAAGAGATGTCAGGAGAGATAATTCTTCCAGGAATGGTGGAGAATAAATAAAGGAAGGACAGGTTGGTTTTCAACCGATGAAGCGATTTGTAAAAACCGGATTCGTAAAAACGAAGTAAAATTAATTTCGTTTAATACATACTTCTCTGCTGATTCCGCACCATAATCTGTAAAACTGTTTTTTGTTTCTTCTTCTTCTGCAATTTCAAATTCCAGATCAGTTTCTGTTGGAAGTGATTGTAATGGAATTGTTGCGGAAATGTGCGCAGCAGAAGAGCCCTGTTCGTTATACAGGATGCGGGTGATACTTTTTTCACCGGAAAGCGGTTTCTCTTTTACAAAAGTGAAAGCCGAAAGCTGCTGCAGAAAAAATGCAAATGCAATTACAACAAAAACAAAGTAACTGATCACCGGTTTTATACGGAAATCAGCTTGCAGATAACGGGAGGTATTACAGCATTTGGTGTGCATGCGTGGGCAAAAGTACAAAGGAATCGTTAACAGGCGTAAAATCAGATATACCTGTGAACAAGATCTCATTGATGGGCGCCTGCCACTGTCTTAAACTAACTGGTGTAAGTATGCGTAATGACTGACCTCTCTATTCCCGATGCTACAGCGGCTGGTATGAACCAGTGAAGTGGCATGCTAAACTTTTTACTGCAGCAATGCTTGTAAGTAGTTGAACACGCATTAGTATTTGATGAAACTAATTTCAGCGTCAGTAAACACTTTGTCCAAAGGTCAACAAATTATGATCGGGATCAAGTAATGCAAATTCACGCTGGCCCCAGGGTTTTGTTTGCAAGGGAGCATTGGGATGAATCGGCGTATTGTTCGCCAGTAAAGTCTGGTACAGTTGATCGATGTGATTGGTGCGGATATACACCTGTCCGTAATTTTCTTTTGGATCAAGCGCTTTGAATTCAAAGAAGTGAATTTCTACATTGTCTTTTTGCAGCAGTAGATAGCCATCATATTCATTGCTTCCAACAGGTTGGAAGCCGAGTTGATTTATGTAATATGCTTTTGTTACGTCTTTGTTGCGCATCGGTAGTTTGGGATGGATGGCTGTAAGCATTTTATTCTTTTTAAAGGTTGGCGAATCAGTGTTGTATGATGTTCTAAATAAGTTTATTGTAAATCCAGGTATACCATCATCATCTGTTTCTGCACGTTATAGAATTTACAAGTGGTCTTTTATCACATAAATATACTTATTGATTTGATGCTACTTTTCACAATCAATGTGGCGCTGGATCAATGGTAAGTCAATTCCTGTTATCATGGAAAAATAAAACAAGTTTCGTTTTCATCAGCCCGTTCTTAATCGTAGTAATAGTATTTTTTTGTATATATTGATCATGCATGTACCTCCAAGGAGTTTGTTTCCGGTCTCGTCTGTTTAAGTTTAAGCGCTTCTTGTTGTTGTTCCTTTGAACAGTTTTTAAAGTGGTGCCACATAATTTGTGTAATAAACTGAGAATCGCTTTTGAAGAATACTTATGTCCTGATGAACCGTAGTTTATTTCATTAAATTCCTTTTACTTTTGATTTGGATGAACTCCGACGATTGCTCATGAACGATAGACCCAAGCCCATATATGATGACGGATACTGCCTTTTAAAAATTAAGGAGGGCGATGAGCATTTTTTTAACCTGGTATTCAGCAAGTACCGGGATCAGCTGTTTGCCTATTTGTACAAAGTCACCAAATCAAAAGAACTGGCCGAAGAAATTGTGCTGGATGTTTTTTTAAAACTCTGGCATGGACGGGAAGCAATCACAGAAATTCAAAACTTTGAAGGGTTTTTATACAAGGTAGCACACAACAAAGCCATCGATTTTTTCAGAGCGGCCAAACGCAGTGCTGCCCTTCAGCATACGTTATGGGAGGCAATGGCCGAAGCTCCGGCCGATGATAGTGCCGATAACCGGTTACTGTTAAAAAACACAGATGCTTTGATCAAAGAAGCCATCAATCAATTATCACCGCAGCGGAAAAAAGTGTTTGAATTGCGCCACTACGAAGATCTCAGCTATGCAGAAATAGCCACAACTCTCAACTTGTCTTCCAACACAGTACGTAATCACCTCGCTGCATCTCTGCAGTTTATCCGGGATTATTTACAAAAAAACAATGCATTCGTATTGCTCCTTGCATTCTATTTTGAAAAAAAGTAAGGGAGGCATTGGTACATGCTTTCTTTTTGCTCGTCTGTTGTTTAGCACATTTCATTTCAAAAAACGAAGCTATGCCATTTACTGCCTTTTTGAGTTTAACCAGCTCCTGCTGTTTAAAATGTATGGCAATGCTCCATACTGCAGCTTCAATGCTGTTCTGCAGTTTAAAATTCAACACAAAATCAAAATGAAGAAAATAGTACAACTCCAGCTGGTAACGGTTTTAATTGCCTTTTTCTTTTCCTGTGGAAAGAAAGAAGTGGGTAACAATACAAACAACGAAGTGCCAACCAATACGCTTCAGCAACTGGAACCGTACAATTTTGTACTGGGTACGCATGCCATCTCCGGCAGTTACCAGTTTACTTCCGAAAACAAACTGGTGGAGCAGGCGAAACGGGTGCGTGAAATGGGCTCGAATATCCTGAAAATTACCCTGGGTAAAAACTCAGCAGATATTTATGGTATTAATGAGGTTACAAAAAGCACGACTACATTAGCATTGTTCACGAATAACCTGCCGTATAAAACGGTCTGTAACATGGATTTTAAATACATCTTTTTCTGGGTGCATACGTTAACCAATGTGGATTGGAAGAAGACCCTTTCTGCTGCCGAAGAAAAAGTTTTATATGATGAAATGTTCAATTTTGTATCGCACATACTTACAACATATGATAACTCCGGCAAAACTTTTTTAATTGGCAACTGGGAAGGCGACTGGCTGATAATTCCTAATTACGACAGAACGGTTACCCCTGCTCCGGAATTGCTTGCGAATATGACCAAGTGGTTTCAAATCAGGCAAAAAGCTATTGATGATGCAAGGCAGGCATCATCAGCAAAAAATGTGTCGGTGTATCATTACATCGAAGCAAACCTGGTACTAAAAGGAATGAATGGTGAACCTTGCGTGGCAGAAAGTGTGATCCCGAATGTTGATATTGATCTCATCTCATATTCCAGCTACGAAGCGATAAAGGATAAAACCTTTGCAAGAAAAAAAGCTGACCTGGAAACTATTTTCACTTATCTCGAGTCGAAGCTAAAACCAAAAGCAGGATTGCCCTTCAGCAGAAGAGTTTTCATTGGTGAATATGGCTACCAGGCCAATGCTTCCAAGCCTGAAACGTTTCAAAAACAGTTCGATGAAACAAAAGAAATTATGCGGATTGCGTTTGAGCTGAATCTTCCGTTTGCACTGCACTGGCAAATGTATAATAACGAGTATGAGAACGGAGTGTCGAAACAAATGTCATTGATCAATGAGGCAGGTTCCAAAACACGTCAGTATGGACTGCATAATAACTTTTACAAGGCAATGAACAATTACCTGAAGGAAGAAAAGCAGAAAAACAATAAATATCCAACAACAGATGAGTACAGAACGAAAGCATTGCAGGTTTTATCGTCGCTTTAGTTCCGGGTTAATCCATCTGAAAAAAACAGCAGTTGGATTAGTACAAGCTTTCGTTTCGTTCGTCTGTAATCTAGCACATTTCATTTTGCCATATGAACAATAACAAGGAGAAATTCTCCGATCTCATACATAAATACCTGGACAACCGGTTAACTTCTGCTGAATATGCAGAGCTGTGGCGGTTGTTGAACGAACAGCCCGATGAAACAGCCTTGAACGAAGAATTGCAAAAACTCTGGCAGTCTTCCAAATCAGAAGCCCCACTGATTGCAGCTGCCGACTGGGATCAAAAAATACAGCAAGCAAAACAAAAACTTGCAGCATCCATCCCAACAATAGCAGAGCCGCAACCTGTTATCAACCGCTTTTCACGCTTCCGTTGGGCCGCTGCAGCTGCTATTCTTTTGCTCATCGTTTCTTCTGTTTTTGTTTTCATCAATCGAAATGAGACGAACACACCTGTTGCAAAAAATACCCAACCCCAGCAGCAACAAGACAGGTTGCCAGGTGGCGACAGAGCTGTACTGACCCTTGCCGATGGCAGCTCAATTGTACTGGACAGTGCAGGCAATGGTATGCTGGCACAGCAGGGAACAACAAAGATTATTAAGAAAGAAGATGGACAACTGTTATACAACAGTTCAGATAACGCAACCGATGCAGTAGCCTATAATTTACTGCAAACACCCCGTGGCGGACAGTATAAAATTACTTTACCTGATGGCAGTAAAGTGTGGCTCAATGCAGCATCATCGTTGAAGTATCCCGTTGTATTCAGCGGTAAAGAACGCAAAGTGGAAATAACCGGTGAAGCCTACTTCGAAATTGCGAAAGATGCAGCAAGACCGTTCAAAGTACAGTTGAACCAAATGGAAGTAGAAGTATTGGGCACGCATTTCAACATTAACAGTTATACCGATGAAGAAACGATAAGCACCACCTTGCTGGAAGGAAGAGTAAAAGTTACTACAGCTAGTGAAAACAAATTTTTACAACCTGGTCAACAGGCACAACTGAAGTCGTCAGGTACTATGAAAATTGTTAATGATGTAAACCTGGAAGAAACAGTAGCGTGGAAGGATGGAAACTTCCAGTTTGAAAACAGTGATATTAAATCGGTGATGAGACAACTGGCCCGCTGGTACGATGTAGAGGTTAGTTACCAGGGCAACATCAGCAAACATTTTATTGGTGGCATTTCCCGCAATGTAAAGCTGTCGCAGGTGCTTTCAATGCTGCAGCAAACAGGCGAAGTGCGATTTATCATTGAAGGCAAAAAAATTATTGTTATGCCGTAAAAAAACAGAACAATGTAAACCGAGTATCGTAGCAAGAGCTCATAAAAAAACCGGAAGTGGTTGCAACACTCCCGGCCAAAGATCAGGGCTCTTCAACAAGCAATCAAACCAATCGAGACTGTTTATCGTTAAACCCCAAAAACGAAGTTATGCCATTTACTGCTTTTAGTTTTCGGCAAAACCGAAAACTATCCAAAACATGCCCTCCTGTCAGGAAGGCACTATTGATTATGAAACTGATCGCTGTCTTTCTCTTTGTGGCCAGTATGCAGGTATTTGCAGAAGCCCACTCCCAAACCGTAACGCTTTCGCTCAAGAATGCGCCCTTCCAAAAAGTTTTGAAAGAAATCAGAAAGCAAACAGGCTATAATTATATATGCACTGTTGAGCTGATGGAGATGGTGGGTAATGTAAGTATTGATGCTAAAAATGTTTCCTTGCAGGAAGCGTTGCAGGTAGCGTTGCAGAAAACGCCGCTTACCT
>CAYMSG010000253.1:0-6065 GCA_964392955.1 uncultured Chitinophagaceae bacterium
CCAATGAAAACTTGGCTACTTTCTCGGTAAACTCCAGAGGCTCCTGCAGATTTGCTTCGTCTTCAATCACGATATTTTTATAAAAATTGGTTTCATCGAGCCAGCGTGTAATGTAATACAGTACATCATCTTTCTGGAATTCACTTTTATACTGCAAATGATTTTCGATATAATGTGCATTCAGATAATCAATCACGAAAGTGCCGCCCGGTTTTAGTGATTGGGAAATGGTGCGGATGGCATTATCATGTTCCCGGCGGGTGCGGAAAAAACCGAAGCTTGTAAAAAAGTTGAAGGCAACATCATAATAATTCATCCGGAAAGGCAACCGCATATCGTGTACAAAAAACTCAAGCCGATCTGTTTCGTGCTTTTTTGCTTCAGCGATACTGTCTTCGCTGATATCAATACCCGTTACTGTATAACCTTTTGATGCGAGGTGAATGCTGTGTCTGCCACGGCCACAGGCAACATCCAACATAAAAGCATTGGATGGGGGATTTAGTTTTACCAGTAAACGGTCAATAAAAGCTGCCGCCTCCTGTTCATCCCGCTGAAAATACAATTGGTGGTAATAGGGAGAATTGAACCAGTTACGATACCATGTTTGTTGATCGGCCGAAAGTGTTTCCATTGTTACTCGCTTCTCTTTAAAATTACTATTTCTTGCTGGCCCAGATACTGTTTAATTCTTCTGCAGTAAGCACTCCTTTGTAACGCCACAGTTCCTGCCCGTTTTTCAACAGAATGAAAGTAGGCAACCCATCTGCATTAAGTTGTTTCATCAGATCAGTATGGATGCCGCCGTCAATCTTTAAGAACGATATTTCTTTGTGTTGTGCCAGGAATTCATTTACGATGGGTTCCATTTTGCGGCAGGGCGGGCACCATTCTGCACCAAAATCAACCAGCACATATTCCTTACCTGCGATCTGCTGCTGATAGTCGGCCATTGACATTTGTTTTACATCGGCCATCCCAACAACCGGTTTCCCTTTCCGTTTCCAGCTGCTGAACCCACCATTCAGTTCCACTACCTGCTGAAACCCATTTGTCCGCAACCATTCCGCAGCAGCACTGCTGCGTGGGCCGCTTAAACAGTACACATAGACCGGCTTTTGCTTATCAAGCGCTGACGTACGTTCAGCAAATTCCTTTTCATCGTTCCAGTTGGCCTGCAATGCCGATTTGATATGTCCGTTCCTGAACTCACCGGCTGTGCGCACATCGAGCAACTGCACATTGGCTTGTTGAATTCCTTTTTCAAACTGATCAGCCGATACTTCTGTATTCGTCTGTGCTCCTCCGTTACAACTGCTTACTACAAAAAGTATAGATAATATTGCCAACCGCATATGCTGTTTTTTTTTGCAAAGCTACATCCAAAACAGCGTTCAAATGCAGCCGAAAACAATCCCGGCAGAGTCAACCCGTAACTTTCTTTCAAATCTTTACCTTTGCAGCTTTTATGATTAACAGGACTGTAGCTTTTATTCATGGGGTAATCGATTGGTTTTATCCGCCTTTTAAACGGTTGATGCCAATGCAAACCTTCCGTTATGCTGCATGTGGTGGTGGTAATACGGTGCTTGACATCCTGTTGTTTTACATCAGCTATAATTTTATTCTCAACAAAGAAATGCTGCATACACCGTTTATGACGGTGAGTCCGCATATTGCAGCTTTTCTGATGTCGTTTATCATTACATTCCCTGTTGGTTTTTTCCTGAGCCGTTATGTAGTGTTTGAGGGAAGTGCAGTGCGCAAGCGGGATCAGTTGCCAAAGTATATGATTGTAGTGGCAGGTGCCATTTTGCTGAACTATTTTTTCCTGAAAATATTTGTAGAGACATTTCACATGTATGCTACACTGGCAAAGATCTGCACCACTGTATTTGTGGTAGCATTCAGTTATTATTCACAGAAGTATTTTACGTTTAAGCCCCCTTCCGACTTCCCCCAGTAGTAGATGAGAGGCTGTTTCTTTTATATACTGGTAAGAATATAATACAACATAAAAAAGCAAATCACGAGTTTCAGAAAACTTCCAGCTAAAAAACCAACAAAAGAACCCAAGGCTGCTTTTAAGGCAATGTTTGAATTTTGCTGAGCGATCATTTCGCCGATAAACGCTCCCACAAAAGGACCAACGATAATTCCCCATGGTCCCATCCAGAAAGCTGCAAGAAAACCAAGGGTACAACCCCACACACCATATTTTGTTCCACCGAATTTCTTTGTACCCCAAACAGGAATTATATAATCAAGAATGAGCGATACAAAAACAATGGCCGCCCACAAAATGAGAAAGTTGGTTGAAAAAGGTTTGTCTTCACGAAGCTGTTGTAATAACAAACCAATATATGCAATAGGCGGACCAGGAATCAACGGCAAAATACTTCCCGCAATTGCTACCAGTGTCAGCACAACTCCAATGATGATCCAGGTCCATTCCATTGCTTAAAGATAACAAAACTGATACACTGCGGAGAATGACACAACAGGATGCCGTTTACACGACCGTACGTACCTTCATCTACCTGAATCCCTTACATTTGCTTCGAACGAAACTGCTTAAAACAACCGTATGAGTATAGACAGAAGAATATTAACGCTGGATGAGTTTACCATTCAGCAGTTGCGCAATTTTCCACAGGCAACCGGTGAATTGAGTAGCCTGTTACGTGATCTTGGTTTGGCCGCCAAACGTGTTAATGTGGAAGTAAATAAAGCAGGGTTGGTAGATATTCTGGGCGATGCAGGAAGTATTAATGTGCAGGGCGAAGATGTAAAGAAGCTGGACATCTATGCCAACACACAATTTATGAAAGTGCTGCAGCATGGGATCAGTTGTGCAGGTATTGGCAGCGAAGAGATGGATGATATTGTGGTGTTTGATGATGAGATCAGTAACAATGCAAAGTATGTGGTGATGTTTGATCCGTTGGATGGCAGTGGTAATATTGATGTAAACATTTCAATCGGAACCATTTTCAGTGTGTACAGGAGAGTAAGTGAAAGAGGAAAGCCTTGTACCCTGGCCGATTTTTTACAGAAAGGCCGCAACCAGGTAGCAGCAGGGTATATGGTATATGGCAGCAGTACCATGATGGTGTATGCAACACGAAGAGGTGTGAATGGTTTTACATTGGATCCATCAATTGGTGAGTTTTGTTTGAGTCATCCCGATATAAAATGCCCGCCGGAAGGGAATATTTATTCGGTGAATCATGGAAACTTTTTCCGGTATGAAAAAGGCGTGCAGGAATATATCAAAGCATGTCAGCAAAAAGATAAAACTTCCGGTGGCCCCTATACGCAGCGTTATATTGGCAGCATGGTGGCCGATGTGCATCGCAGCCTTATCAAAGGAGGAATTTTTATGTACCCGGGAACGGTTGACCGCCCGAACGGAAAGTTACGTTTGGCTTATGAATGCAATCCATTTGCATTCATCATGGAAATGGCAGGCGGCAGGGCAACCGATGGAAAAATTCCGATCCTGGATGTGCAGCCAACAGAATTGCATCAGCGTATTCCCATGTTTATTGGCAGCAGTAATATGATGAACGAACTGGAAACGTATTACAAAGGGTGATGTAAGCGGCAATTTTATGGACGACCTAAATGAACAAATAAGACTTCATTCAGCAGGGGCAACAGTTAGACACAACTCGTCTTTTGCAGACTTGATTCCATATAAAAACCCTGACGAATTATCGCAGGATTTTCTTAACACATGGGCTGCACCTTTCTGCATGAGAATTGGTGACACAGACGACAGTTGGACAAACCAATTAATTCAGGCGAACAAAAAGATAAGCAGAGAAATAATTGTAAAACTGCTTGGAGACTTCGACTGGAGGACAAGACAAACAGGTGCTTTTTTTGCCGCAATAAAAAACTTTACAGACTTGACCGACATAATCGGCATTCATTTTCTAAAAAGTGAAGTTTGTTACGCAGGGCAAGTTTATGCCTACACATTTGCCTCCTTCAACACGGACAAAAGTATTGACTACTTAGACCGCTATTTGACTTACTATTTGTCACAACCAGACCTTTGGTTTGACCAAAGAGAAGCAATGGAAGCTTTGACTTATCTTGATAAAATCAATAAGACAAACTTGGTTTCAAGGCATTCGGACAATTGGATTAAATTTATCGCTAACAAGCCGTACTGGGACAAAAATATCACCACAGACCGACTTGAATCTCAATTAGCATTGATAGAAAAAGTAAAACAACAATCATAACTTTTCGTTCAACAAAACTGCCGCTTATATCAACTGTGTTATGGTAGACTGATGAACAAAGACTTATCTTTAGCTTTTCAATCAGGCTTTTAAATTTGGGTGGGCTGGCGTTACTCGATTCCTACCACAACACAAAGCACTAAGTCGAAAAATGATGCATAAACATTTGATGCATTTCACGAACAGAACAATCCTATGCCGGAAAAAATTATAGAGGTAAAGAACCTGGTGAAGAATTACGGAAGCTTTCAGGCCGTAAAAGGTATCAGCTTTGATGTGTACCGTGGTGAAATTTTTGGCTTGCTGGGACCCAATGGTGCCGGTAAATCCACTACACTGGAAATCATCGAAACACTTCGTGAAAAAACAAGTGGCGATATAATTGTAAACGGACTCAATCTTGACTCAGAGGCAAATGAAATTAAAAAAATCATCGGTGTGCAGTTGCAATCAGCGGGTTATTATCCGGGTTTAACATTAATCGAATTGATCCAGTTGTTCGGCGGACTCTACAACAGGAAGGTAGATGCAATGGCTTTGCTGAAAACAGTAAATCTTGAAGAAAAAGCCAACGCAAAATACAAGGAAATGAGTGGGGGACAAAAGCAACGGTTTTCTGTTGCCACCACACTCATTAACGAGCCGAAAATTGTTTTCCTCGATGAACCTACCACCGGACTTGACCCGCAGGCACGCAGAAACTTATGGGAACTGGTGCGGAATATCCAGGCAAGAGGCACAACGGTGATCATTACCACACACTATATGGACGAAGCTGAATATCTTTGCGACCGTGTTGCTATTATTGACAGCGGAACGATTGTTGCACTCGATTCACCCGCAAAACTGATCGATACTTTGCTTGCAACGGGTTTTGAACGTCCCAAACAAATGAAAGCAGCCAACCTGGAAGATGTATTTATTTCATTAACCGGTCATGCCCTGCGTGACGAATAAATTTTTAATCAATTAATCACATGCGTATTCTTTCTCTTACAGTTTTATTAGTATCCTTTGCTGTTACAGCTAATGCACAAAGCACAAAACCACCCGTTAAAAAAACAACCACCAAGCCCGTAGTAAAACCAGCTGCAAAACCTGCCGCACCCAAGCCACTATTAAAAAACGGTGTTGACAGTTTAAGCTATGCAATCGGGATCAATATTGGCGGCAACATGGCGGCGCAAGGAATTGAAAATTTAAATTATGTGGCGTTGAACAAAGGCATTGCTGACGCATTGAAAAAAAATCCCACACCATTAATGGATGAAAATACTGCAAACATGACCATACAACAAAAACTACAGGAGTACATGGCGAAAAAGAATTCGGCTGTGAAAGAAGAAGGCAAAAAGTTTCTTGCTGAAAACAAAAAACAACCCGGTGTTGTGGAACTGCCAAGCGGCATCCAGTACAAGATCATTACGCAGGGAACAGGTATAAAACCTACACTGGAAGACACAATTAAAGTGCATTATAAAGGCACAACCCTGGATGGTAATGTGTTTGATGATTCATACAGCCGTGGCGAACCAATTGAATTTCCATTGGGTGGTTTAATCGAAGGATGGAAGCAAACACTGGTATTGATGCCGGTGGGCAGCAAATGGCAACTCTTCATCCCGAGCGATTATGCATACGGCGACCGTGGTGCAGGTGGAGCTATACCCGGCGGCGCTACCTTGATTTTTGAATTGGAACTGCTGGATGTGAAGCCAGTAAAAAAATAAAGCTGCAAGCTGTTCGCTTCACGCTACCCGCACATTCATATCGAGCGGCGAGAAGCAGGAAGCGAACAGCTTTTTAAAT
>CAYMSG010000254.1:0-6056 GCA_964392955.1 uncultured Chitinophagaceae bacterium
CACTTGTTTTGTTTTGTAACATGATGCGTCCGCTCACATCAATCACCTGTACAATATAATTGCCCGGTTTAATTTTTGATAATGATACGGTGATTTGATTTTGCGTTGGAACAGGATACGCTGAAATTTTTCCTTCCAGTAAAATGCGATCCCGCACACTGCTGGTTAAATTACCCGTGCCTGTTACTACAGCGCCATAAATTTCGCCATTGGTTGTGCCGCTTCTTGAATCCTGCCAAACAATATATGCACCATTAGAAGCTGTAATTGGTATTACACCAATATCAGGACCCTGGTTACCGGTTGCTGAAGAAATAACAATTCCATTGGCTGTCCATTGAACAGTTCCGCTGTTGTTGATTCGCTGCGCATAAAGATCGTTGCCTGAAGTTGCTGTGTTTCGTAGATCGTTCCATACAATGATGGCACCATTGGCATTATCAGGAACAATTCTCAGTCCATTGGTAGTAGCAGAAGGTTGGTTGGCTGGCGCATCGCAAATAACTACACCATTTGCAGCCCATGCAGCAGCACCGGTAGAGTTGGTGATTTTTTGCGCAAAAATATCTCTGTTGGAATTATCCAACAACCTTGCGTCTGTCCAGGTAATAATTACTCCGTCGTTTACTGGCGATGCTTGTGGCCCCTGCTGATTGCCGACAGGGTTCGCTACAACCACACCATTCGCATCCCACACCATTGAACCGGCACCGGTGACACGCTGTGCATAAATATCACCACCGTTTCCGGAAGTTCTGAAATCTTCCCAAGTTATGTATACACCACCGGCAAGATCAGGTACAATCACCGAGTTGCTTTGTGCCCCGGTTGCATCACAAATCAGTGTGCCATCGGCGGTCCATCCTGTTGACGGCAATCCGTCGTTGTTTACACGAAGCGCATAGATGTTATTATTGCCAGTTGTTCGTCCATCAGACCAGGTAACATATACTCCTCCATTTAAATCAGGAATAACTGTAAATTGATTTTGCGTTCCTGTTGCTTTACACACGGGAGTATCAGTTGTTAAAAGCAGGTTGCCGGTTGATACCGCTATTTTGTTGAGATAAAGATCAACATTGCCATTTCGGTTATCACTGAACACTACCATCGCTTCTGTTGCATTCACTAACGTAATTTGTGGTGCAGTTTGATTAAGTGCTGTACTTACTGAAAGCGGAATCGGATTTGCCCAAACAGGTGTTCCGGCAGCACTTATCCGTTGTGCGAAAATATCATTGTTGGTTTGCCATGCAACAATTGCTCCTCCCGCAAGGTCTGGTGTAATGGAAAGATTTGAAATAGATGTGGCTGAGGTAGCAACCAACACACCGTTTTCAGCAAAGATCTTTGAGTTGGTCAAGTCCGCTTTTTGCATGTATATCGAACCATTGGCGGTAGTTCTGCTGTCGATCCATGCAATATACATGGCACCGGTTAAATCAGTTGTAACAACAGTACTGGTGCGTGCTGCTTGTGATGGTGCGGTTGAGCAGATAGCTGTATTGGTTGTAACATCTGTATTCCATTGTGCATATGCATTCAGAAATACAAAACAAACAGCAGTTAGTAGTAGATTTTTTTTCATACTCTAAATTTTGGTATAAAATGATATGCTTACGAAATTAATGAAATAGATTTGACTGACTTCTTAAATTTATTTATTTTTAGTTAGAACCTAATTGTTGTGAGAAAATTGATGCGTTTTTATTTACAAATTGTGCTGATGTTTTGCTGCGTTGTGGCAAATGCTCAAAATGAGTTGAATGGAGAAGTGATTTCCTCAGAAGATAACCTTCCGCTCGCCGGTGTCTCTGTCAGGTTGTTGAATACGGCCAAGGGTACATCAACCAATAATGATGGCAAGTTTGTTTTATCTCTTACAGATGCGGAATTAAACACTGGTGTGCTTGAGTTAACAAGTGTGGGATTCAAAACACGCAGTTACAAATTATCGGGACGTAAAAGCATACGCATTGTATTAGCAAAAAGTTTGAATGAATTGGATGAAGTTGTGATCAATGCATACACCCGCCCCAAACGCAAAGAAGAAGTAGTAGGAAGCTTAAGCACAATTACCGGGAAAGAGTTGCAAACAGCACGGCCTATTGAAAGCTTTGATAAAATGCTGGAAGGGATGGTGGCCGGTGTACAGGTTGAAACAAATACAGAATTAGGAACACCTGTAAAAATCAATATACGTGGACAAAACTCCTTAACGCCACTTTCCACCAGCAACAGAACAGTGCTTACAACCAGTTCGCAACCCTTGTTCATCATTGATGGTGTTCCTGTAATTGAACAGCGAAGGGGCGATGAGCCGATTGCTTTTATCAACAACGAAGAATTATTAAATCCTATAGCGGGTATCAATCCGGATGATATTGAAAGCATCACTGTACTAAAAGATGCAGCTGCTACTGCCATCTATGGTGCCAATGCAAGTAATGGTGTGATCATTATCACTACCAAAAAAGGAAGGGCCGGCAAACCGAAAATCGGAGTTTCGTACAGTGGTGGTTTTTCACAGCCTATTAACCAGATCAAATGGCTAAGTGGTCAGCAGTATCATACATTACTCCGTGAATTGTACATCAACGAAGGCCGGGCACCATTTGATGCAGAACTGTTAGCCGGTAGTCCAACCATGAACACAAATTGGTTTGGCTTAACCAATCAGTATGGCAATTTCACCAATCTCGACTTCGATATCAGTGGCGGCTCCGAAACACTCACGTATCGTTTTTCTGCATCCTGGCTTGATCAACAGGCGATTCAAAAAGGAAACGATTTCAGAAAAGCATATGTGCGTTTACGTGTGGACCATCAGCTAAGCAAAAAAATGAATGTTACGTTTAGTATGGCACCAACCATTACCATGAAGAATGCTGTGAACGTGTATGGTGTTGTGCCGATGATTCCAAATATACCGGCCTATAATGCCGATGGCACTTACTATGAAACAAGTTTAGGTGTGCCCAACCCGTTAGCCATCATCAATCAAAATCTGAATTATCATGAAGGTGGTACCATGAATGGGAAAGTAGAAATTGCATATAAGATTTTACCCAATCTTCGCTTCACTACATCATTTGGTATTGATGCCCTCATCAACAAACTGAATAATTTCCGGAGCGGTAAAAATGCAACAGGCCGCAACTTCAATGGATTTGCTGAAATTTATGACCGCACCAATTTTGGATGGATCAATTTTAACCAGTTAAGCTGGAATGGAAAAATCAAAGGCGGTCATGAAATTGATGCAACGGCCGGATTTGAAATGCAAAGCCAGATCACAAAGTTACTTCGAGGGCAGGGCAGTGGGTTTACTTATTATCGTTTGAACGAATTAAGTAATGCTGAGCGGCAGAATGCTGCATCATCCCGTCAACGTGGAAACTCCATTTCGTTTTACTCACAAGCCGGTTATAATTTTAATAAACGTTATTTCCTTACCGCCAGTGCCCGTTATGATGCAGCATCTGTTTTTGGTACCGATGTAAATGCAACAGTAAATGGTGCTCTTGGTTTAGGCTGGACCATCAGCAATGAAAAATGGTTTTCAAAAGCTGATTGGCTGAATCTTTTCCGTACAAGGCTCAGTTATGGAACTACAGGCAACAGCCGTATCGGCAGCTACGAAGCAAAAGGATTGTACACATTCAGTAATACCGGTTACAATGGTTTTACAAGTGCCGATCCTTCAACGCCGCCCAATCCCGATCTTACCTGGGAAATAGCGTATAAATAGAATGGAGGTGTAGATTTTAATTTCCTGAAGCGATTCAATGTAACTGTTGATTTTTACAGAAGTACTGTTGACAATGCCATCTCTCTGATAAATGTTCCTGTTGTAAATGGGTTCACATCGATTCTTGAAAACACAGCAAAAATGCGGAACCAGGGAATGGACTTTACAATTCAAACAGATAATATCAGGAACAGTTCTTTTAACTGGACCAGCACATTGGTTTTCGGATTTAATGAAAATAAAATTCTCTCTGTTAAAAATAATTCCGAACGTTTTTCTACTTCGGAAAATGCAACTGCATTGCGGGCCGGCATCAGTACCGGTGCCATCTGGGGCTTTAAACAGGCAGGCGTTGATCCGCAAACCGGCATGGAAATGTTTTATGATAAAGAAGGAAAAGTAGTGTCGGCTGATCAGTTAGATATTAATGTACAAAATGCTTATTTCCTCGGCAACCGTTTGCCTAAGGTTCAGGGTGGATTGGTAAATGCATTTTCCTTCAAAGGTTTTTTTGTAACAATTAATTTTATTTATTCCATCGGCGGCTATCAAATGGTGAACTACAGGAATGAAAACAATGGACGAAATCTTGATAACCGCAATCAAAGTATCAACATGCTCGACCGATGGCAGCAGCCGGGTGATATTACGACCATTCCAAGGCTTTCACGCACCACCAGGTTTGTGGCCAACTCTTCCAGGTTCATGTATGAAAATACGTTTCTGAAATTGAGTAATGTCACCGTTAACTACACTTTACCAAAGAGGTGGACAGATAAAGTAGCCGGGGTGCGTACCAGTGTATTTGCCAATGGTACCAATCTCTGGTACTGGTACAAACAAAAGTCTCCAAAAAATCGCAACGGCATCAGGGAATACCGTTATGATTTTCCGGAAGCACAAAGTTTTACGTGGGGTATCAGAGCGAACTTTTAATGCAGGCACATGAAACAAATCATCACCATACTTTTTATTCTTATCAGCGTCAGCAGTTGCAGAAAATTTCTGCAGGAGGAACCATACAATCAAATTGCACTCCAGGATATTTTCAAAGATTTTGAAGGAGCGAGAACCACTTTGGTTGGCTGTTACGATCAGTTAAGAGCAACGAACTATTATCTGCGTGATATGAGTATCTATGCAGATATGGCTGGTGGCAATATTAAACATTCACGTGCTGCCAATCAGTTTCAACTCCAGACCTATCGTTTTGCCAATTCACCGCAGATCAACGATATGGCGGGTTTTTATACCACAGCTTATAATTTGTTGTACCGCTGCAATGTGATTATTGAGAATGTCAATCGTATTGAAGATGCAGACAGCAGTCAGAAAAACCGGATGCTGGCAGATGCTTATACCATTAAAGCTATGGTTCATTTTGATCTTGCACGTGTGTTTGCACAGGCACCTGCTTTCAGTAACAATGCAGATCATACCGGTATTATTTTACGTACCGTAAATACAGCTGTAGTAGAACCGCAGGGGAATCCATCAACAGTAAAAGAAGTGTATGATGCAGTGATTGCAGATGCTGAAAAAGCAATACAGCTGTACAGCAACAGTATTGATATATATAATGGCGATACGAAAGTATGGTTAAATGCAGATGTGGCGAAAGCATTACTTACCCGTGTGCATCTTTACAATAACCAGTGGCAGCAGGTGGTTGCATACAGTAATGAACTCATTGCTTCCAATGCATATCCGCTGATTTCATATAACAACTACAACACAGCCTGGAGAGGAAAGAATAAACTGAGTGAATCCATTTTTGAACTGGCTTACGGGAACCGTATTGGTGGAAGCCTTGGTGATTATTACAACCCCACCCGTGATCTCGGCCAGCTGGCAGCAACCGATGATCTGCTCAACCTCTATGATGCGGCAGATATCCGCGGACGTTCAGGTATGTTTATAAGTGCAGTGAGGGATGGTAAAACCTGGTTGTACACAAAGAAGTACCTGGGTGTAAACGACAGTGCCAATAACATTCGCCTCTTCCGTATTTCAGAAGTGATCTTAAGCAGGGCAGAAGCTTATGCAGAGTTGAATAATTTGCCGGATGCATTGCTTGATCTAAACCGTATTCGTAAACGGGCCAATCCCGCAGCAATTGATTTTATAAGCAGTGATAAAAACGAAATTCTGAATGAAATAGCACTCGAACGGAGACGGGAACTTTGTTTTGAAGGACATTTGTTATTTGATCTCAGCAGGAAAAGAAGAAGTGTAGTTCGTACAGATTGTACAGGTTCAGATTGCACAGTTACGTACCCTGATCCGAAATTTATTATACCCTTTC
>CAYMSG010000255.1:0-6054 GCA_964392955.1 uncultured Chitinophagaceae bacterium
AATAATATCCCTACAATTTCATCATCTGTTATATCTTCATTCTTCAGTTTTTCAAATGCAGGATAGTTGGCTTTACCATCATCCAGTTGTTTAGCAGCAATCAATACTTTATCTGCTTCCAGCACAACAAGATCACCATCACTTGTTACACCTACTCCTTTTGTAACAGTAATATTGTCTCTGTTAAACACAATATTAAGACCGCATACAATTCCCACACCAAGCAGTCGTGCACGTGTAAGCCGTTGCTGGTAATCGAAATACTGAACCACATGATTTAACTGCTCAGCAGTGAGCACCTGGTTATCTTCAAAATAATTGAAAGAGTTTTTTGGTGCCTTAATTTTAACGGGTATATGTTCCATATCCTATATTTTAAAGATTACCTAAACTGGTTCGTCCTAATACGAGCGGATTTGAAGGTGGTTCACCACAATCGGGAAGCACTCCTTTTGGCATTAAACTCCGCAGGTTAAATAATAGTTTGATCAATGCTCTTGTTGCAATTAATCCCTCACTTGTATTTTGTTTTCCTTCCTGTTTTAATGCAAGCCATAATTTCCATGCAGTTTCAAATTGAGCAAGCTGTTCATTATTGACCCAACAGATCTTCGGATAAATATGGGCTGGTGTTTGCTGCCGGATAAGATTCTCCACTTGCTTTCTGAAATCCATATTACGGAAACGCAAGGTTTCACCCGGCAGGACAACAGTTATGCGAAACGAATAAGGATCCTGCTCACAATCTTCACAATCATTATCTGTACATACCGGTAAGAAATTTTCTTTGTTGAACTGTTCATTTTCTTTTTGCAGAAAAGTTGCATCCATGCGCAACAGCAAATGTTCCACCACAAATACCCCTTCATTGCTGTATTGCTCTTTTACCAGCAACATTAATTTGAGTATGGCTGCTTCGGCAATGCTTTTACTGGTGAAGAATTCAAAGCGACGTGCCAGCACCTCTCCTTTATTATCAATTACATTAAAATGATAACGGCCATCAGCAGCCTGCTTCAAATCGAAATGATCACGAAGCGCTGCATGTTCCATTGCTTTTGTAAACACTGTTTCAGCTTCAGCTTTGGTCGCATATTTTTTGGTACTGCTGAGTAAGGTGCGACTTGCATTATCCGGATCAGCAATACGAAACACGTATTCAGCCGTTCCATTATTGATCTCTTCCACCACTTCTGATTTGATAGAAGAAATACTGTGACGAAAATAATTGCTGATGCCAAGCAAGCGACAGATTCTGTGCTCCAGTCCGCTTACATTATCTGTATCCCAAACAGGCACCGAAGTATTGTTATACGCTCCTGAACGGTTTTTACTCAGCGCAGGGTATTCTTTCAACAGTTGAATTTTTGCAGCCAGCAATTCACTTTCGGAAACATGATCAGACATGCTGTACAACTGCACCGCATAATCCGTGAAGCGTTCTGCAAAGCGGCTAAGCAAATGATCAGTAAAACGATTTAAGCGGTTCGTATCTTTTTCAAAATTGCTGACGATGCCCGCAAGTGTTCCGCCGGGGTTTGCATAACCCGATGTATCAATAATGATCTCTTTCTCTTTTAGTTCTTCCTCTCCAATATCATTGAGCTTTTGATAGAAATAGCTCTGTGGTGTTATTATATCCGTTACCGGTTTTTGTAAACGCAACAGATCTTTTACGTGGTGCAACTGTGCAAGGTAATTACCCAGCAACTGATCATAAAACACGAGGTAAGCTTTCAATTGTTTTGCCTGTGAGCGACGCACAGCATCTGCATGCAAAGGCAAACCATGATCACTCACGCCATATACCAATGGCAAATCGTTACGCAGCGATCGATACGTATTTACCTTTCGATCTACACCTTTTTCATATAAATAATCATCGTAGGTTTTGTCTTTCTTCGCCAGCCTATCGGTTTCCATTTTTTCTTTGAACAGCTCGATGGCTTTTTGCTTATTGGCATTTACCGGCACCACATCTTTGTAAAAATGCAAAGCCATCTTATCTAAGCAAAGTCCGGGTTTCTTTCCTTTGTCGATACAAAGCACCCATTCATTCTTCAGTTCTTTCTCGTCATTGCAAAAATTGAACTTCACTTCTTTTACAGCGATCACATGCTGCACATCCATCACAATGGAAATGATGTCAGATAAAAATACTTTGCGCTTCAAACCCGATTGCTTCACTTCATCATCAGGAATAAATCCAAACTGCAAAACCGGGCCATTAAATATTTCATCCATGCGGTAAGAATCGCCATTCGCTTTCTTCAACTCCCGCATTTCCGACAGTGTGTATTGCTTTACATCGGGCGACAAATAATTCTGCACCCGGTATAATATTTCTGCATATACTTCAAAAGCATTTGCGCTTGGTTCTATTTCCACATCAGCACAAATGCGGATCTTCTGTTCTTCGATCAATTCGATATTGCGCAGGTCTTCACAGAGATTACGATGTTCATGAAAACGTTCTCTTAACTGATCAAATACGTTCTGCCTTTTTTCATCATCCCAATCGCTGCCATCGGTTGCTTTCAGATCAAGCTCCACTTTCACATCATAAATTCCATTTAACGAAAACTGGTAGAATTTATCATGCTCCGGTTGTGCTGCTGCAATCTGTTCATTCTTCAGATCAACGAACAACGCTTCATCGGCTTTCAACAACCAGGCATTTCGTATGCCATCAATATCAATCAACAGTTTC
Organism: uncultured Chitinophagaceae bacterium; assembly: GCA_964392955.1. Taxonomy (GTDB): domain Bacteria; phylum Bacteroidota; class Bacteroidia; order Chitinophagales; family Chitinophagaceae; genus Lacibacter. The sequence goes on from CAYMSG010000255.1 coordinate 2,711, forward strand.
CGAAGATCAATTTCTGAAACAGGTCTTGTGGGGAGTATCTCTTTTGCTGAATAAAACTGCGATTTAAAATTGGCATCATTATTTTCAGTAGTTGATAAAACATCTTTCAATGGAAAAGCTGTGCGGTATCCGAGATCGGTAATGGCATAGGAAAGCAATTCCATGATGGTGATACCGGGATCATGTGTATTGTAATCGGTCCACAGATCAGATGAATAGCGTTCGATCCACTTCATCCCTTCTGCACGCAGAAAGGCATAATCCATGGCGGTTGATGCAGGCTTTTGTTTTGATATGGTAACAGCATTCTTCATACACAAACTTCAGTTTCCTGGTAAGCGGTGATCAAATGTTGGTGATGCGAAACAAGGATAGCAGCGGGGTTGCTGATCTTTATCTCATCTGTATCGGCGCCCTGCACTGCATTAACAATATGATACATGTTAAACTCGGTGACAAAATCAACATAACCCAGTTCTTCAATAAAATTCAGCAACACACTTTTGCGGATATGCCCGCCAAACACAATATCTGCATCCGATGAATAAGCCCAGGGGGTGAGATAACGGATAAGATCATTGTTCAGCAGATCAGCATAAAAACCAAAATCACCTTCTGTTGCAAATTTTATTTTGAACTGCAGTTTCACCTGTTCATATACAGGGTTCTTTACCTGTGGTGTAACAAAAAAAGAACACAGCTCTTTTAAGTGATCTTCAATTCTTGTGATAAGATCGAGACTTACTTTTGGTTCAAGCGGACTGAATTGATTTTTATTCCGTACATCGGGCACCACAATCAATGTTACATTACCGGGCTTCACAAAATCACAGGCACAATCGGCAGGCAGCACACTGTGGTTTAAACATTTTACTTTGTACACTTCAGGAAATTCCTGTAATACGATATGCTCATAGTCCCACAGGTCAACAGCACGTTGTTTATGCCTTAACCGTTCACTCACCCGTAAATAAAAATCATCTTTTGCTTCAACTGCTTTGCCACCAAACGATGCAAAAGGCTGACTAAGTTTTTTTACTTCAGCAACTTTATTCACCAGTTTACTGATAGTACCTGCCGGAGATTCATGCAATGCATTACTATTTGCATCGGCTTTAAATGTTGCAGTGACTGCCTGCGGAATTACATCATTGAAGAGACAAACAGCATCCACATCTTTTTCCACCACTGCACAAAGCCAGATCTTTCCTGCCTCATGCAAACTATTATCCGTAGTTGCTTCTGCCGGTATCACTAAACGAATGATGCCACTGCGCAACAGGTGATTGGTTTCATCTTTTACTATTTCTGTTTGTTTCAGTTTACGCCATTCGTTATTGCTCAAAGCAAACCACTGAATATTTACGGCTTCTTTCTCAGGGTTGGCTGTGCCATCTGCCAATTGAAACAGAAAAGAAACCGATTGACCAGGCAGAGCACCGGTTAATGAAAACAAAAAGCTTCCTTCGTTTGCATAAGAAGGAAAAAGATAAATGCTTTTATTGAACGGGACAGTAGGACCAAAAAGCCTTGCTGTTTCAGCTTTTAAATAACCATGCTGTTCTGCCTGGCCAAACACCCCGAGATGAAATAATTGAATTTCTTTCCTGTTAAAATCGCCAAAGCTTTCTGATGAAGGAATAATTTCGGTTGATGATGCGCTATAATTAAAACGGATACTTTTGATCGTTGGGGTGTAAGGCTCTTTAGGCAAACTTCCCACTTCCTTTTTCCCGGAACCGCTCATGGCAGCAGCCAACACCTGGGGATAACTACTATGCAGGAAATCTTTCTGTAATTCAAAACGGATAAATCCTTTCTCCGGTGAAACAGGAAGAATTGTTTTTTTAGCAACAGCACTAACCAGGTTAAAGTTGTACCCAAAAAATCCAACGATATATAAATTGGGATTTGATACCAGCGATTGGTAAGAGTTGTATGTTGAAATAAAATAAGTGTTGAGCCAGGGATAAAATGAAAACAATCCTGCAGGGCTTGAAGTATCGGGCCATGTAACAGACGATTCTGCATTGTTTGCATCAAATAAATTTGTTATCCCATTTTTTGATGTACTGTTCTTAATAAAGTAATCGGCTTTGAAATAAGTGTTATTATCAACAGGGTTTGATGGATAATTGCTGTAATGCGTATTCAGTTTTTCAGGCGGTGCCAGCCATGTTACATCAAATGAAAACGTATCCAGGTTTTTATGCAGCACTTCATCGAACCCAACATAAAACGAAGAACCTTTTTTAGGAAGTGAACCGAATGGCTGAAAAGGTTTCTTTGCATCAACCACGCCCTGGTCGTTTTCCAATCGTAAACCTGCAACGCCATTCACTTTTACATTGATCTTAAACTTACTTACCGTTGCGTTTTTTAATGCACCAAACAAATTACCAGCACTTGTTGTATCAGCTTTCAACTGCATTACCGGCCACACTGTATTGAACGATTGGCCATGCAACAACGCATCATATCTTGTCACTTCTTCATCATCGGTTCCCAGAATATGTTTAATGCTGATGGACTGATTGCCACCACTGAAATTATTCACTGCTGTTACCGTTGCTTCATACGGGCCCATCCAGTTTTTTTTACCTGTATAAAAAACTTCCAGCTTCTCACCATTGATACTACTGAGGGTTTGTAATGATTGTGCAAGTCCGCTTACATGAATAGTGATGGTAATTTCCCTTGTTCCCTCTTTCAACAGCAACAATGGCGATGCTAATGCAAAACCAATTTTGGTAGTTGAAAGATGATTGCCGCCAAACGCTTTCCACCAGGGTTTTGTGGGATCAGGTTTTGCACCTAGTCCATCGGGTGAATTGGCAATACTGGCAAAACGCACCACATCATTTGCTGCGGGATTTAAGTAGATCGTTCGTTTATCAGCTATGGCTGCGGTGTTGATCAGCGTATCATCATCGGCACTATACTGAAGCGGCAATTTTGTTGCTGCATCTTTTCCTGCATCAAACAAGGTATTCTTTGCAGAAAAAAATTCAGAAGCGCCTTTCGCTAATTCATACACCACGTGCACTTTATCAGGCTCCGCTTTCAGTTGATGCAGATCAAGTACATGCTCATAATAAAAATCAAGATGCTGCTGAGTTAAACTGTTGAGTTGGTTTTGTGCAAAGCCAAACAGTTTTACAAACACGAGGTACAATGCAAACTGCGGATGAAAATCACTGCGGCTGTCAATGCTCTTTTTCAACTCTGCAAGATTCAACCCTTGCTGAAAAAAATGTTTCCAGTTACCATCAATCGTTAACTGCTCATTGAAAAAATTCACCTGCTCAGCAAAATCAATGGCAAACTGCACAAGGTCTTCCATG
>CAYMSG010000256.1:0-6051 GCA_964392955.1 uncultured Chitinophagaceae bacterium
ACCAGCTATGTTGAAACAGGCAACAGCAGCATCTACTCTTTTTTGAGTCTGTGTAATCATCTCATTGCCGATTCTACAGGAAAAATCTGGGTAGCAACAAACGCCGGCGGTCTTTTTTATCAAACGAAAAAACGAAAAGTTGATTCGGCTTTTGCGCAGATTGATATGCGAAACGGATTACAGCACAACCAGATTTTATCAATCGCTGACGGCAAAGGTTCGCAACTGTGGATGCTGACCAGCCAGGGGCTTTCATTTCTGAACACAGCAGTATATCCTGCCCGGGAAATAGTTGTGAAAGATGCAGTACCTTTTTCGGCCTGGTACTCTGAACCTTCTTTGCCGCACCGGTTGTGCTACAACAGACATATGAATGAGTTGGCTGTTGGTGTAGCCGGCGGTATTCTTTTTTATTATCCTGATCAGGATGTAACGGTTCCTTCTTTCCCGATAATAATAAATAATATACTGGTAACGCTGAATGATCAACAAGTTGCGGTTAAAGACCTTTCTGGTTCGCATACGTTTTCACACAAAGTAAAAGAGGTGCAATTTGAGTTCTCTGCTTTGTATTTTGGAAATGCAGAAGTGAGATATGAGTACTTACTAAGCGGATATGATACCGATTGGCAGGAAGCAGATAAACAAATGAATATTGCTTATCAAAACCTTCCGCCAGGCAAGTATAAGTTTCACGTAAGGGCGGTAACACAAAGCAATAAAGTAGTGGCAGAGAGTAAAACGATCAGCATTACGATACAGCAACCTTATTGGAAAACATGGTGGTTTTACATTTTGTTTTTGGCGTTCTTATCCTATGTGATTTATCAAATCAATACCCGGTTACAGCAAAAAGTGAATGATGAAAAAATTCTCAATCAGTTTGCAACATCATTATACGGGAAAAACCTGCTCGAAGATATTTTTTGGGATGTAGCAAAAAACTGTGTGGAATTGCTGGGCTTTCAGGATTGTGTGGTTTACCAGGTTGATCAGCAACGTTCCGTATTGGTACAAAAGGCTGCCGCAGGGCCAAAAAGTCCATACAACAACAGGGAAATCATCAACCACCTGGAGTTGCCAATTGGCAAAGGCATTGTGGGCAGCGTGGCTAAAACAGGTGTAGCCGAGCGGGTAGGGAATACAACAAAGGACTCCAGGTATATCATTGACGATGAGTTACGGTATTCTGAAATAACTGTACCGGTTTTTGTAGATGGTGTTTTGTTTGGCATAATTGATTCAGAACATCCTCAAAAAAATTTTTTTACAAAAAGGCATTTGCGTCTGCTGCGCCGTATTGCCAACGTATGTGCAGAACGGATCAGTAAATATTTAACGGAAGAACGACTGCGTACCAAAATAGCAAGGGACTTACATGATGAAATGGGATCTACCTTAACGAGTATAAATATTCTCAGCAAGGTAGCAATGTCAAAAGAGCATATCAGTGATGACATTCAGTTGTATCTCCAGAAAATCAAAGATCACTCCGGAAAGATGATGGAAAGTATGAGTGATATTGTTTGGGCCATTAACCCATCAAACGACAGCCTTGAAAAAGTGCTTATCCGAATGAAAGAGTTTGCAGCAGAAATGCTTGAACCGGCTGGTATCAACTATTACTTTGAAACAGATCTAGCGCAGGGCGAAATGAAGTTGAACCTGGAGCAGCGAAAGGATCTTTATCTCATTTTTAAAGAGGCGATCAACAATGCAGTAAAATACAGTGCCGCCACGGAGTTGAATTTTTTACTGCGATGCAGGGATGGTTTGTTGTTGTTGCAGATTACTGATAATGGTAATGGCTTTGATACCGGAACATCTTCATCGGGCAATGGAATAAAAAATATGGGCAGCAGGGCCGCTGCCATGAATGCTTTGCTCCAAATTGAATCAATACCAGGAACCGGAACAAGTATCACGTTGAAAAAGCACATCACCTGATATGGGTATTTTCAAACAAAGCAGAATTCGTAGTTTGCATGTCAGAAAAAAGCTATGAAGCAACCGGTACAAATACTCATTTTTGAAGATAATACCATTTTACGGGAAAGCCTCTCGAATCTGCTGGCGCTTACAGGTGAACATGAAGTGCTGGCAACCTTTCCTGATTGTTTAACAGTAGAAGAGCAGGTGAAAGCGTTCAGGCCGGATGTGATTTTGATGGATATTGATATGCCGGGTATGACAGGAATTGAAGCAGTGAAAAAGATCCGAACATTTGATCCCGCTGTGCAAATTATTATGCTTACAGTGTTTGATGACAATACACATGTATTTGAAGCAATGTATGCAGGGGCAAACGGCTATTTACTGAAAAAATATGTATCGGATAAACTTATTCATTCGATCCGGGAAGTGCTGGATGGCGGCGCTCCTATGAGCCCTACCATTGCACGTATGGTCATTACCAATATGCAGGCAACAGCAGCAACCATTGCCAATGATTATCAGCTTACGAACCGTGAAAAAGAAATTTTACAATTACTTTCCAAAGGAAATAGTTTTAAACTGATTGCTGCTGAACTTTCCATCAGTCTCGATACGGTTCGCACACATATTAAACGCATTTATGACAAACTGCACGTTTGCTCACAAATAGAAGCAGTGAGTAAAGCGATTCATGAAAAACTGGTGTAACCTTTAACAAAACTGCTTTTCATCACATCATCACGGTATTGTAAAACCATTCTTGTTAGCAGAGATTTGTAATGTTATTTTTTTAAAACGAAAAACATTACACCATGATTGCACGTATATTCTTACTCATCACAATTACTGGTCTTATTGTGAGTTGCGCAAAAAAGAAAGATGGCTTTCCAGATTCGCTTGACACCAACCCAAATGATTTCAGTGGAATTTTCTTAACTGATAAAGATGCAGGCAACTACAATTATCTCACAATAACAAGTGCCATCATGCTGTATCGCCAATCAGTCCCCAAAAACTATCCGCTTTCTGATTTAAAGAATGAAAAAGATTGCTACTTTTTTGCAGATTGGAGAGAAACAGCAAAAGCTTACCATGTTTCCTCAAAAAAAGATCAGAATGTTTTTTGGCGGGTGTACAAAAGCGTGGCAGATGATAAATGGGCTGTTGGTTTAAAAGATGTACCCGGAGCTTACCCAAGTCCGGATAACAACGATCTTTCTTATCAATTTACGTTTCATAAAATGGGAAAAGAAAACGGAATGGATGTGGTTGCCATTGAAAGTAAACTTGCGCCGGGGTATTATTTGAGTAATACAGGGTTACCCATCAACGCAGTAAATGCAGCCAGTTTTACTCAACACGCCAATCCACAACAGGCAACAAAGTTTTATGTAGGGAAGCCATGATACACACTTAGATACAAATTGAAATTGCGAAACACGCAAAAAGCTTTCAATTACTATGCAACGAAAGAATCTGATTTTTATACAATTTCTGTTTGCCTTGAATGCTGTATCAGCTCAGTCTGTTTTTAAAATCAGTAATGGAGTTATTTTCAAAACCATCGGTAATGTAATTATTACACTGCAAGATGTTGACCTGGTAACAGATGCTCCCATTCTTCAACTTGCCGGCGAAGGTACTTTTCGATTCAATGGCAGTTCATCCAATACCATCAGTGGAACAAGCATTCCGTTGTTCAACCAGATGGAGTTGGCAAAAACAGGGAGTGGCCGTATCAATCTTCAGCAAAGCATTCGGATAGGTACGTCCCTTAACTTTAACAGTGGCTTACTTGATATTGGAAACGCACAAGTACAATTAGAACCAACTGCATTGCTATTGAATGAGCAACAAAACAGCCGCATAACTACTACAGGTAATGGAACAGTACGAATTACAACTTCACTTTCTGCACCTGTTTCCGTCAATCCCGGCAACCTGGGTGCAATTATTTCAAGCACACAAAATCTTGGTGTTGTTACAATAGCTCGTGGTCATGCTGCGGTTAATCTTCCCATTGTAAGCAGGCCAACCATCAACCGCACTTTCGATTTTACAATTGCCAACAACCATCAACTCAACGCCACGCTTCGTTTTCAATATTTCGATGCGGAGTTAAATGGCCGGACAGAAAATCAACTGAGTCTTTGGCGCAGCAGTGATAATACAAGCTGGAGTGGTGCCGGTTTTACGCTTAAGGATGCTGCCTTAAATTACATTGAATTAAGTAACGTGGCTTCCATTGTTAAATTCTGGTCGGCAACCGACATCAGTTTCCCGACAAACGTGTTTGATTTGCTTCCCGAAAACCGCACACATACACTCTGGCCCAACCCGGTAACAACCAATCAACCTGTCTACTTGAAATTATCAGCAGCAAAGCGAACAGATGCCGATTTACGTGTGCTGGACATCAAAGGCCGCATTGTCTTTCAGCAATCGCTGGAATTGGCAAGAGGAATCAATACCATTTCATTTCCGGTTGCAACCCTTCCAGCGGGGGCCTATCAGGTGCAGGTGGTGGCCGAAGGTGGATTTACAATTCTTAGCCGTTTTATAAAACAGTAAGCAGATGTTGTTGCTTTGGTGCATCCTGTCGGTTAACCTGTTGTTGATACTTCTTTTTTCAACACTGCATTTATATGAACGATTAAAATGCCGGAGGAAAAAAATATCACATAATCGACAAATCCGGATCGTACGAAACGACAGCAAAGCTGCGGCATACCAAACATGACAGGAGTCAGCCGGGTGAACATGCAGCTTTCGTTTACCGGTTATTACTTGAATAAATATTATAAACATGAAATCGAAAAACGTTTATTACCTGTTGCTAACTATCCTTGCGTTGGTTGCCGGGCAATTTGTTACTGCACAAAACGTAGGCATTGGAACCAACAACCCTAATTCAAAAGCTATTCTTGATTTAACCGCCAGCGACAAGGTGTTTCTTCCGCCACGCCTTACAACTGCACAAATGAATGCCATTTCAACACCACCTCAAGGAAGTATAGTTTACAATACCGATCTGCAGCAATACATGGGTTATGTGCTGAGCCATGTTACACGGGTTACGGTAAACGGTAACCAGATAAATGTGAACAATAATCGATGGCAACCTATAAGTACAGGGCCAAGAATGCTTGCATGGGGATTAGTAGATAGTTTTGGAACAGTGCGTAGCGGAAGTGGAAACTTTACTATTGTATGGGATGGCTATGGAGTAAGTTCTCCTCCTATTTCAACCAACTGGTATAAATTATATCTTACAGGAACCAATTTTAACAGAGATAGTATGATGTTAATTATTACAGCGGTTGGTAATGGAAGCTGGGACCAGGCAATTTCCATTGGTGAAATTGTTGAAGCGGCAGGAGTAGTTGCTTCAATCAAGTTTACCGATGTTTCGAGAGCTGTTAACGGTTATACTGAAGTAGACAGGAGAAGAAGGAGCTGGTTTTATTTCTGTTTGTACGATTTGCGTGCAAAACCTTTTTAAATATAATCTGTAAAAGCATAAGAATTTTAACAGCCTAAGTTTGTCAGCAGCCGTAAGCTTAGTACCTTTACGATTCTAAAAAATTAAGTATGAAAAAACTATCCCTCGTTTTGATGGCCGCTTTTATAAGTGTTGCTGCCATGGCTCAAAACAACCCAAAACCTGCTGCGAAGGGTGTTACCTATGGCGAAGGTACTGTTAACAAAGATGTTGCTACTGTTGGCGATATGGAAGAACAGGTTCAAAGTAAAGGTAGCTTCAATGGTAAGATCACTGCAAAGGTGGTAGAAGTGTGCCAGGAAAAAGGCTGCTGGATGAAAGTAGACAAAGGCAACGGTGAAACCATTATGGTGAAATTTAAAGACTATGGTTTTTTTATGCCAACCAACATTGTTGGGCAAACGGTTGTACTGGAAGGTGAAGCCAAAGTGAAAGAAGTAAGTGTGAAACAACAAAAACATTATGCTGGCGATGCCGGTAAAACAAAAGAAGAGATCAAACAGATCAAGGAAGCAAAAAAAGAAACACAGTTTGTGGCAAAAGGAGTTTTAGTGTTATAATATTCCAACACATCATCGAAATAAGAAAGCCGGCGCACACTTGAGCCGGCTTTC
>CAYMSG010000257.1:0-5488 GCA_964392955.1 uncultured Chitinophagaceae bacterium
CACAATACTGTTGATCTGGTTTGAGAGTAAACCTGAACTGGCGGTGTAATGGGTAAATGTATAGTTGAGTTGCTGCGCCGGTAAACCGTACAGCAAAAAAATACTACCGCAGAAAAGTAAAAATTTGTGCAGCATAATGGTCAGGTCTTCCAAATGTAATGATTGGTTGTATAAACTGTGAAAATGCCTGTATGAATTGTGTTTCCTGTTTCTGAACTGTTGAAAATGCGGAATCAACTGTACTGGTTTTTTTGCTGATTGTTTGATTCACATCAGGGTTGGTGGATGGCTTACAATTCAGTCCATGAAATCAGCATTTCATACACATGCCGGTTTTTCTGCCGTCGACGCAGCTGCATCTTTGCGGCGTTATTCAATCAGTATTAATCATTAAACCTTAACAAAAAATGAAACGGATTTTATTTCTTGCATTAATGGCAAGCGCTCTCTTCAGTTCCTGTAAAAAAGAAAGCAACGAAAAGATTTTTAAAGGACCGGTTACTCCTTTTCAACATGGGAAAGCATGGACCTGGTACGAAACAGATGACAATAATAAACCACTGCGTCTTGCAGTTGCAATTGATGAAGCTGCGATAAGCAGCCTTGATCGTGGTACAGATAACGGAGGTCATCAGCATCATAATTCTGTTGTACTGAAGTTTCATCCAAAAGCAGCCACCGTATTTAATCATGTTGATTTAGGATGGAACCCACACGGACATGAACCCGAATTCATTTACGGGTTACCGCATTTCGATTTTCATTTTTATACGATCACACCAGAGGCCGTTGCAGCCATTCCACCGTATGAGGTTGACAGCAGTAAACACAAAAACTGGCCTGCACCGGATTATTTTCCGGCTACTTATTTTAATCCTGGTGGCGGGGTTCCAAAAATGGGCGTTCATTGGCTCGATTTCACATCTCCTGAATTGAATGGTGCAACATTTACACAAACATTCATCTATGGTTCATACGACGGACAGGTAACCTTTTACGAACCCATGATCACTGAAGCATTCATTCTTGCCAATCCGGCTTTTGAAAGAGCGATTCCGCAACCGGCAAAAGTTCAGAAGACAGGATACTACCCAACTAAAATGCGTATTGCTAAAATAAGCGGCATTACAAATATTATTCTTGAGGGCTTTGTATTGCGCCAGGCATCCTAAATAATAATAGTACCCTGTAAGCTTACATGTATTCAAATCCGGATGTCCCGTAAGACATCTGGATTTTTTTATTATTCATTTCATGCAGTAAAATAAGCAACTCATTCCGGTAGCTGTTTTCAAGCTGTACAAAACGTACCAATTTTACAACAGTTATCATTTCATCATTAAACCTTTTTTATGAAACGTTATAATATTTTCAACCAGGTACACAAAGGCCTGCGTGCCTTGTTGCACGAAACGATTGTGAAATTGCAGCAAACAGATTTTACCGATGCAGAAGACGCTGACGAAGTGGTGCAACAATTACAAACAGTGCTGGATTTGTTTGATGAGCATGCACATACTGAAGACAGTTATATCCTCCCCGCCATTGCGGAATTTGAACCTTCTGTTACCGATCTGTTTGCGCAGGAGCATGTACAAGATCTTGCACTCAGCAAACAGCTGCACGGTTTACTGCAGGCTTTTTCATGGAGTATTTCGCCTGATGCAAAACAGGAAATCGGTACTGCCATCAGTAAAGCATTCTTTGAATTTACATTGTTCAATCTCGAACACATGAAGAAGGAAGAAGATGTGCTCAACAAATTATTGTGGCGTTATTTCGACGATGCACATCTGCATGGGATTACCGCAACAATTATTACAAAGGTTCCTTCAGATAAAATGCCGCTGTATAATAAATGGATGATGCGTGGACTTTCGAATACAGAGATCATCCAATGGCTGAAGCAGGTGAAAAACAATGCACCCGATTTTGTATTTCAATCGTTCATTGGTCTTGCAATGGCGGAGCTTTCGGAAAACCGCTGGCAAAAGATCCAGGAACAGTTAACAGAAGGAGCAATGCTTGCATCCTGATCGTATTTTCTTATCATCACAAATTATTATTACAATGAAAAAAACACAATTCAATCAAGCATTGTTGGCCTGCAAAGTACTGAGCATTGCTTTCGGAATAACCATTCTTTTTTCTTCACTCGTATCTTTTACCATCCGTTCATTTGGCGATGATTTTCTGAAGCAGCTTGGATTGTCGAAGCCGGGTGCCGAAGAAAAAATCCGTCATGGATTTTTAAGCGGCTCTTTTGACACATATGGTATAAAAAATATCAAAAGTATTGCAGCAGGCAGCAGGGTTGCGCTGGCAAATGAGATCCTGACCTATTCAAAGAAATATGTAAGCTCTCCCGATTTCAAAAAGAATTATGAAGAAATGCGAAACTATAACAAGCCTACATTCAATAAAATTCAAACCCCAACTGAAATGCGGGAGGAATCGATTGCTAGTTATCGAAAGGGGGTAGCCGATATGGAAGAAAGCTATAAAAAAGCAGATGTTTCCATGAAACCGTTGTTTGAAAAAATGCTGGCGAGTAATAAAGCCGAATTGAAAAAAGCAGAAGATCCCAACAACAAAAGTTATCTAAACTATGCCAAGTCATATGAAGCCATGGTAAAAAGCAACCAGGAAAATTATGATCAGCAAATCAAAGCGTGGGAAGAAAAGTACCCGGCCAATCATTTGCTGTATGTTAAAAAGCGATTACAGGAATTCCTGGATGAAACAGCAACGATTGACTTTGATGCAAAACTTGTAACCAAGGGCGGTAAACAGTATTTCGAAAACCGTGCGTACGAATCAAAAGGCAATCGTTGGAAAATGGCTTTCCGTGCGGGTAAAGAGGTAGTAACTGCTGCCCGTACGTTTGCACAGCAGTGGATGAGCGAAATAAAATAATTCGGTTGTTGTAGTTAGTAAAAGCCCTGTGCATGTGCACAAGGCTTTTGTTATTATACCTGCACTTGTTTCCATTTGCCTTTTTTGAAATAATACCACGCCACTAATGCGATTAATGTTTCAGCAACCGGTATGGCAATGAATGCGCCGGTGGCTTTCATATCCAATCCTTTTGCCAGGAAATATGCCATTGGTATCTGAAACAGCCAGAAGCCAATGAAGTTGATCCAGGTAGGTGTTTTTGTATCACCTGCACCATTGAGTGCCTGGATCATCACCATTCCTATACCATAAAAAATATAGCCTGTTCCAATGATCTGTAAGGCTTTTGCACCGTAGGCGATCACACCTGCATCCTGTGAAAAAATACTGATGATCGGTTTTGCAAAAAATACAAACAATGCTGTTACAAGGCTCATGAAAATAGCGTTATACTTCGCCGTTAGTAACACACTTTGCTCGGCACGTTGAATTTGTTTGGCACCAAGATTTTGCCCCACCAATGTTGCCGCTGCATTGCTCAATCCCCAGGCCGGCAAAATAAAGAACACCACGTTACGGATGGCTACCTGGTAACCGGCCGAAGCAGTGGTGCCGCCGGTTTCAGCAACCAGACGGGCAAGGAAGATCCAACTGCCGCTTGCAATAACAAACTGCAAAGTGGCAGGCCATGCAATGGTTACAATGGAGCGGATCAGTTTTGGATCGAATCCAAAATGAGCGGCTTTCATTTTTAAAGCACCATCGCCTTTGAACAAATGCCAGCATTGATACAATACACCAGAGCTGCGACCGATCACAGTGGCGATGGCAGCACCCTTTAATCCGAGGTAATGAATAAAGATGGGGCAAAGAATGATGTTGATGATACTGGCGATCCATAAACTTTTCATTGCCATGGCAGCATCACCAGCCCCCCTGAAAATACCATTGATGAGAAAGAGTAACATGATTACAATACTGCCACCCAGCATAATTTGTGTAAAGATGGCGCCGTCTTTTACCACATCTTCACTGGCACCCATCAGCCGTAACACATCTGCTGCATACACAATGCCTGCAATGCTGATCAAAGCTGTTACTGCAAATGCAATCAATAACGATTGAGCACCTGCATGTGCAGCAGCATCCGGATTTTTTTCGCCAATACGCCGTGCTACAACCGCTGTGGCGGCAGTACTCAGGCCAATGGCAACGGAATACACAATGGTAATCACCGACTCTGTAAGTCCAACTGTGGCAATGGCATTTTCGCCGAGCTTGCCCACAAAAAACATATCCACTACAGCAAATACACTTTCGAGGCTGAGTTCCAGGATCATGGGAATGGCCAGCAGAAATACTGCTTTACGGATGCTGCCCTGTGTATAGTCCTGCTGCTCACCATTGAGCGATTGTTTAAATGTTTGATAGATATACGATACCCTGTTTGGTTTTTGGTTAGTCGTCATGAAAAAGGTTTAATACAGTGAATGAAATAGAAAACATGCTGAAAGAAAATTCAGCAAAACGGTGTCGGGAGAGTTTGTCTTTTTTGAAAAAGACGGCTTAGAGCTTCATATGCGTAAAATAAGAGTTGCAAAACTAAATATTTTCCAATGGAAACAAAAACTTCCTTGTTGAAGAGCGGAAACTATCCGTGGAATACGGTATTTTAAGCGGTTCGCAGGTTTTTTCATTGCATTATGGGATACAAGTTTGTACTTTTATCACACAATTATTCAGTATGAAAAAGATTATCGTAACCCTTTCCCTCATTGTATCAACCCTGCTAGTGTTGGCACAGCCTGCACGTATACCGGTGAACGACCTGAATACAGGCAACAATAAACCCAACAACAACACAACTACTAACACCAATTCCAACACACCTACCACCAGTGGTGAGTTGAAAAAATACAGCGATCCACAGGGACGATATACTATTGGTTACCCGAGCGACTGGACATTCAATGATAAATCGGAGAATGCCATTTTTCAGTTGACTTCTCCTGCTGAAAACAGTGAAGATAAATTCAGGCAAAACCTCAACCTTCAAATTGAAGACCTGAAACCCAATACAACCATTGAGCAATATGTGCAAACAAATATGGATGCAGTAAAAGAACTGGTGAAAGGGTATAAAGAAGTATCATCCATGTATTTTAACCGCAATGGTGTACGATCGTATCAAATCATTTACAAAGGACGATATGGCAGCATGACGGATGATATCCAGATCAAGCAATTGTTTACCATTTCAAGCAGCGGTAAAGGCTATGTGCTTACATATGTAAGTAAGGAAGGAGAGCGTGATGCGTTTGAAACCACTGCCAACAAGATATTTAATTCATTCAAATTCTGATACTGAACCTGATTGGAAATTAAGAGGGCGGTCGCAAAGCGACCGCCCTCTTAATTTATACGACTGCAATTGATTATGCCTGGTCACTGTGCATCATCGTTTGCAATTTTTTGGTAAGTAAGAAGAGGATGAGCGATGCAACACCTGCCATGGCAACGAAGAGCATGAAGAAATCGTAGTTGTTATTCATTTCATACCCCATGAATACTTTTGTTTTTCCATCGGGGT
>CAYMSG010000257.1:5498-6051 GCA_964392955.1 uncultured Chitinophagaceae bacterium
GTATAAATTATAAACCTCTAATTCTCCTACGGATGCATTCTTCTCATTCTCCCGCAGAATTGCATACTTAGTTCCATTGTCAAGTAAAAAACCTTTGAATTGAGCTTCTTGTTTACCTTGTTTGGCAAGTAGTTCAAGTTCCTTATCTCTTAACTTAAGAGGAATTAGACGATTGATTTTAAACGTGTCATTCCAATCTTTAAATGAAGTATTGCTAACAACTTCCAGAGTTTTAATTGAATCAGGTTTTTCAGATTTATCACTTTTCTTTATTAGCTCAATTTTTAACTGTTGTGTTTGATTGGGTAATTGTCTTTTTGCCCCAAGAGATGCCCATACGAAAGCGGTACTATCTAATTTAATATCTACAATATTTACTGAATAGCTTGCTTCCTTTTTTTGATCTTCTGGATAAAGGGCACTCAATGTACCAGCTAATTTGTTAGCAAATGCGTTGCCTAAAAACCATACACCCATTAATAATGAAGCGTATTTAAAAGGTGCTAACTTATTTGCCAAAGAAAGACCAATCGGTGATAAACATAGCTCACCC